>CP074573.1:3000000-3195757 GCA_018394295.1 Mycoplasmatota bacterium | reverse complement strand
TTACAGACTCAGTTGCTGATACACAAGCAATGGTTTACAGACTTTCTATACACAAGCAATGTTTTTTCTATTGTAATTACTAGGTATCCTTTCGATACATCCTATTGATATTATGTTAGACACAGTCAACCATTAAAAATTTATGGTTCTATAATATTTGGTGTGGGTAATAAACTCACACCATTTAATTTGCATAAAAAAATGAGACAGATTTCCAATATCCTGATACAATTAATAACGACGAAATCACTAATGAAAGGATTGGAAATATGTCTCAATACAATTGTATCGTAAAAGTACTAAATTTAAAAGATGAAAATATTTCTTTTAATGAAAACTTTTACTCAGAAGAAATTATTAAGGGTGTTAGATCACAAATCTATTATGGAACTCTCACATATCAGCCTCAATATTGTTATTCATGTGGTTGTGTATTTGATAACCAGTTTGAAAAGCATGGCTTTAAGACATCTACAATAACTTTACCTAAAGTATCTAATATGAATGCTTATTTAAAACTTAGAAAACAACGTTATAAATGTCATCATTGTAATAGTACCTTTACTCTCAAGACATCTATTGTTAATCAGCATTGTTATATATCTAATAATACTAAAGTAGCTGTTGCTCTTGCAGCTTCTAATAAGATTTCTGAGTGTGATTTAGCCAAAGAACATAATGTATCACATTCCACTGTAAATCGTGTTATAAACAGTTTCTATGAAGTGCATAAGCCTAATTATAATTATTTACCTGAACAACTTTGTTTTGATGAATTTAAATCAGTTAAATCATCAGTAGGGGCTATGTCTTTTCTTTTTTGTGATGCTCATAATGGAAGCATAATTGATATCGTTGAAGATAGACGCTTAAATTCATTAATCAAATATTTCCAACGATACACTAAAAAAGCAAGGAGAAGTGTAAAATTAATCGTTATCGACATGTACAAGCCCTACATTCAACTTATAAAGATGCTCTTTCCTAACGCTAAAATAGTTATGGATAAATTCCATATTATTCAATTAATCTCTCGCTCATTAAATAAAACTAGAGTTAGAATTATGAATCAAGATAAAAAGAACTACAATAAGTTTAAACGTTATTGGAAGCTTATATTGAAAGATCGGGCTAAATTAGACATCAAAAATTATAGAAAAGTTTATTGTTTTAAACAAATGATGTGTGAAGAAGATATTGTAAATTATTTACTAGATCAAAGTAAGGAACTTAGAGATACATATGAACTATATCAGGACCTTTTACATAGTATTAAAAACAAAAATCCAGAACTCTTTACAACTACTCTTGATCAAATTGAACAAGAATACCCAAACATATCAGCTTATATGAAAACATCAGTTAAATCTATTCGTAAGAATAAATCCTATATTCTAAATCTAATGTCTACTAATTATACAAATGGTGTAATTGAAGGTATAAATAATAAAATAAAAGTTATCAAGCGTATAGCTTTTGGTTATAGAAGCTATCATCATTTTAAACTACGAATTCTCATTTCTCATGGAATGGGAATAATGAAAAAAGGACTAAGCCATTCAGCTTAATCCTCGTAATTGATTTAATGTCAGTTTATTGGGTATTCTCTACCCACACTACTTGACAAAGAGCCAAATTTATAACAAAAAAAGCCCGATTAAGGCTTTATTAATTATAAAATGGTGGTTCGGGGCAGAATCGAACTGCCGACACAAGGATTTTCAGTCCTTTGCTCTACCGACTGAGCTACCGAACCATATGGCGGTCTCGACGGGAATTGAACCCGCGATCTCCTGCGTGACAGGCAGGCATGTTAACCGCTACACCACGAGACCATTTGGTTGCGGGGGCAGGATTTGAACCTGCGACCTCCGGGTTATGAGCCCGACGAGCTACCAGACTGCTCTACCCCGCGATGATAAATATCTAATTTTAATGGCGGAGGAAAAGGGATTCGAACCCTTGCGGCGCTTTCACGCCCTGTCGGTTTTCAAGACCGATCCCTTCAGCCGGACTTGGGTATTCCTCCGCTATGAAATTATACTGGTGGACCCACCAGGACTCGAACCTGGGACCGACCGGTTATGAGCCGGTAGCTCTAACCAACTGAGCTATGGGTCCAGAAAGATGTATGGTAGCGGCGAAGGGAATCGAACCCTTAACCTCACGGGTATGAACCGTACGCTCTAGCCAATTGAGCTACACCGCCAAAATATGGTGCCTAGGACCGGGGTCGAACCGGTACGGGATTTAACTCCCGCAGGATTTTAAGTCCTGTGCGTCTACCTATTCCGCCACCCAGGCAATTAGGATGGTGTCCTGCAGAGGATTCGAACCTCTGACCCTTTGATTAAAAGTCAAATGCTCTACCGACTGAGCTAGCAGGACAAATATGGCTGGGCTAGCTGGATTCGAACCAGCGAGTGACGGAGTCAAAGTCCGTTGCCTTACCGCTTGGCTATAGCCCAAGGTTTTTTATGGGGCGACTAGTGGGAATCGAACCCACGTGTGTCGGAGCCACAATCCGATGCGTTAACCCCTTCGCCATAGCCGCCATAATTATTAAGAAAAGTGGCAGGGGTGGCAGGAATTGAACCCACACTAACGGTTTTGGAGACCGCTGTTCTACCTTTAAACTACACCCCTAAAAATGGTGGAGAGGGACGGTTTCGAACCGCCGAACCCGTTGGGAGCAGATTTACAGTCTGCCGCGTTTAGCCACTTCGCTACCTCTCCAAGGCATGGTGCCGACTACAGGAATTGAACCCGTAACCTACTGATTACAAGTCAGTTGCTCTACCTATTGAGCTAAGTCGGCAAATTAAATTTTAATGGTGGAGATTGACGGGCTCGAACCGCCGACCCTCTGCTTGTAAGGCAGATGCTCTCCCAACTGAGCTAAACCTCCATAATGGTGACCTGTACGGGATTTGAACCCGTGAATGCATGCGTGAAAGGCATGTGTGTTAAACCGCTTCACCAACAGGCCGTTATTTAGTGGCGCCCCAACTAGGACTTGAACCTAGGACCCCATGATTAACAGTCATGTGCTCTAACCAACTGAGCTATTGAGGCACTTTTTAGCCTAGCAGCGACCTACTTTCGCGTGAACTATCATCGGCGCTATAGAGCTTAACTTCTGTGTTCGGGATGAGAACAGGTGTTTCCTCTATGCTATTACCACTAGACTATGTTTTTTCTTTGAGATTGATCTCTCAAAACTAGATAATGTAAGTAATTATATCATACTTGTATGATAATATTCGTATTTATTTAGGTTAAGTCCTCGAACTATTAGTATCAGTCAGCTACATGTGTTACCACACTTACACTTCTGACCTATCAACCTTGTAGTCTTCAAGGGTTCTTACTTCTTAAAAGAATGGGAAATCTCATCTTGAGGGGGCTTCACGCTTAGATGCTTTCAGCGTTTATCCCTTCCATACTTAGCTACCCAGCTATGCTCCTGGCGGAACAACTGGTACACCATCGGTATGTCCATCCCGGTCCTCTCGTACTAAGGACAGCTCCTCTCAAATTTCCTACGCCCACGACGGATAGGGACCGAACTGTCTCACGACGTTCTGAACCCAGCTCGCGTACCGCTTTAATGGGCGAACAGCCCAACCCTTGGGACCGACTTCAGCCCCAGGATGCGATGAGCCGACATCGAGGTGCCAAACCACATCGTCGATGTGAACTCTTGGATGTGATCAGCCTGTTATCCCCGGGGTAGCTTTTATCCGTTGAGCGACGGCCCTTCCATTCGGCACCGCCGGATCACTAAGCCCGACTTTCGTCCCTGTTCGACCTGTATGTCTCACAGTCAAGCTCCCTTATGCCTTTGCACTCTTCAAATGATTTCCAACCATTCTGAGGGAACCTTTGGGCGCCTCCGTTACTCTTTAGGAGGCGACCGCCCCAGTCAAACTGCCAGCCTGACACTGTCCCCCATCCCGATTATGGATGTAGGTTAGAATTTCAGTGCAACAAGGGTAGTATCCCAACGTCGACTCCTCCAAGACTAGCGTCCTGGATTCACAGTCTCCTACCTATCCTGTACATGTTACACCGAAACTCAATATCAAGTTACAGTAAAGCTCCACGGGGTCTTTCCGTCCTGTCGCGGGTAACCTGCATCTTCACAGGTACTATGATTTCACCGAGTCCACCGTTGAGACAGTGCCCAAATCGTTACGCCTTTCGTGCGGGTCAGAACTTACCTGACAAGGAATTTCGCTACCTTAGGACCGTTATAGTTACGGCCGCCGTTTACTGGGGCTTCAGTTCGATGCTTCGTTTCCTAACATTTCCCCTTAACCTTCCAGCACCGGGCAGGCGTCAGCCCCTATACTTCACCTTTCGGTTTAGCAGAGACCTATGTTTTTGTTAAACAGTCGCTTGGGCCTTTTCACTGCGGCTTGCTTTTACACAAGCACCCCTTCTCCCTAAGTTACGGGGTCATTTTGCCGAGTTCCTTAACGATGGTTCTCTCGCGCGTCTTAGGATTCTCTCCTCGCCTACCTGTGTCGGTTTACGGTACGGGCACCATAATAATTAACCCTAGAAGTTTTTCTCGGAAGCTTGACATCAGGTGCTTCACATCATTCTGCTATCTTTCACAGCTTGACATTAGCGTATAGCGGATTTGCCTTCTATACTGTCTTACTGTTTAGACCCACTCTTCCATCCGTGGGCTCACCTTAGCCTTCTCCGTCACTCCATCAGTTATTATGGTGGTACTGGAATCTCTACCAGTTGTCCATCGGCTACGCCTTTCGGCCTCACCTTAGGTCCCGACTTACCCAGAGCGGACGAGCCTTCCTCTGGAAACCTTAGGCTTTCGACGGATAGGATTCTCACCTATCTTCTCGCTACTTACACCGGCATTCTCACTTCTAACATCTCCACTAGTCCTCACGATCTAGCTTCTCCGTTGTTAGAACGCTCCCCTACCATCCCATTGGATCCGCAGTTTCGGTAAAACGTTTAGCCCCGGTACATTTTCGGCGCAGAGTCACTCGACTAGTGAGCTATTACGCACTCTTTGAATGGTGGCTGCTTCTAAGCCAACATCCTAGTTGTCTATGTGTCTCCACATCCTTTTCCACTTAACGTTTATTTTGGGACCTTAACTGGCGGTCTGGGCTGTTTCCCTTTTGACCATGGACCTTATCACCCACAGTCTGACTCCCGTTTATACTTATCTGGCATTCGGAGTTTGATTACATTCAGTACCTCGAGGTGAGGCCATCGTATATTCAGTGCTCTACCTCCAGTAAGCTCTTTAACGAGGCTAGCCCTAAAGCTATTTCGGGGAGAACCAGCTATATCCGAGTTCGATTGGAATTTCACCCCTAGCCACATGTCATCCGGGCCTTTTTCAACAGACTACGGTTCGGGCCTCCAGTTGGTTTTACCCAACCTTCACCCTGCACATGGCTAGCTCACTCGGTTTCGGGTCTACGACATAATACTATTCGCCCTATTAAGACTCGCTTTCGCTTCGGCTCCGGGTTCTTCCCTTAACCTTGCACTATATCGTAACTCGCCGGTTCATTCTACAAAAGGCACGCCATCACCCTTTAACGGGCTCTGACTATTTGTAGGCACACGGTTTCAGGTTCTATTTCACTCCCCTCCCGGGGTTCTTTTCACCTTTCCCTCACGGTACTGGTTCACTATCGGTCACTAGGTAGTATTTAGCCTTACGAGATGGTCCTCGCGATTTCCGACCGGATTCCTCGTGTCCGGCCGTACTCAGGATCCCACTTAGTCTAATCTAGTATTTCAACTACAGGACTCTCACCTTCTTTGGTTGACTTTCCCACGTCATTCGTCTATACTACATTAATCCTGTTTTTGTGGTCCTATTACCCCATGTTGCCATGGTTTGGGCTCTTTCCCTTTCGCTCGCCGCTACTTAGGAAATCGATTTTTCTTTCTTTTCCTCCAGGTACTTAGATGTTTCAGTTCCCTGGGTATGCCTCCTGCTACCCTATCTTTTCAGGTAGCGGTTATAGGATATTACTCCTATAGGGTTTCCCCATTCGGATATCACCAGATCTGCTTACTTACAGCTCCCTGATGCGTTTCGCCGTTAGTTGCGTCCTTCTTCGGCTCCTAGTGCCTAGGCATCCTCCGTGCGCCCTTATTAACTTAACCTAATAATTCTAAATAAATTTCTTTATTTAGTTACGCGCTTGTTCTTTGCTTAAGCTTTGTTTCGCAAACACTGCTGTTGTGTTTACTTTCTTACATTATCCAGTTTTCAAAGATCAATTTCTTTTTAGCTTATTGATTATATCATTTCCTAATTCATTGTCAACCAATAAATTTTTCCATATAGGATTATAGGAAATAAAAAGTCTTTGGTGGAGCCTAGGGGATTCGAACCCCTGACCTCCTGCGTGCAAGGCAGGCGCTCTCCCAGCTAAGCTAAGGCCCCACTTTTTTTATCTACACGCTTTTTTATGGTGGGCCTGAATAGAATCGAACTATCGACCTCACGCTTATCAGGCGTGCGCTCTAACCATCTGAGCTACAGGCCCATCCTATTAGGGCTTCTTTTGAGAGTTTCATCTCTCAAAACTAAACAGAACTTTTGATTCAAGTTAAACCTTTGTGTGCTTTTTCTTTTTATTCTTTCTCCTTAGAAAGGAGGTGATCCATCCCCACGTTCCCGTAGGGATACCTTGTTACGACTTCACCCCAATCATCTGTCCCACCTTAGACGGCTCCCTCCTATAAATAGGTTAGGCCACCGGCTTCGGGTGTTACAAACTCTCATGGTGTGACGGGCGGTGTGTACAAGACCCGGGAACGTATTCACCGCGACATGCTGATTCGCGATTACTAGCGATTCCGACTTCATGTAGTCGAGTTGCAGACTACAATCTGAACTGAGATTAGTTTTTTGAGGTTTGCTTCACGTCTCCGCTTCGCTTCTCTTTGTTCTAACCATTGTAGCACGTGTGTAGCCCAGGCCATAAGGGGCATGATGATTTGACGTCATCCCCACCTTCCTCCAGTTTGTCACTGGCAGTCTCGTTAGAGTCCTCAACTTAATGTTAGCAACTAACAACAAGGGTTGCGCTCGTTGCGGGACTTAACCCAACATCTCACGACACGAGCTGACGACAACCATGCACCACCTGTCTCCAATGTCCAAAAGGAAAGGTATATCTCTATACCGGTCATTGGGATGTCAAGGCCTGGTAAGGTTCTTCGCGTTGCGTCGAATTAAACCACATGCTCCACCGCTTGTGCGGGTCCCCGTCAATTCCTTTGAGTTTCAGTCTTGCGACCGTACTTCCCAGGCGGAGTACTTAATGCGTTAACTTCAGCACCGAGGTCTCCCCCGACACTTAGTACTCATCGTTTACGGCGTGGACTACCAGGGTATCTAATCCTGTTTGCTACCCACGCTTTCGTGCCTCAGCGTCAGACACAGGCCAGAAGGCCGCCTTCGCCACCGGTGTTCCTCCACATATCTACGCATTTCACCGCTACACGTGGAATTCCACCTTCCTCTCCTGTACTCAAGTCTACCAGTTTCCAATCACCCTCCATGGTTAAGCCATGGGCTTTCAAATCAGACTTAATAGACCGCCTACGCACGCTTTACGCCCAATAATTCCGGACAACGCTCGCCACCTACGTATTACCGCGGCTGCTGGCACGTAGTTAGCCGTGGCTTTCTCATTAGGTACCGTCACTTCTTAGCCATTTCCTGCTAAGTTCTTTCTTCCCTAATAACAGAGCTTTACAATCCGAAGACCTTCTTCACTCACGCGGCATTGCTCGGTCAGACTTTCGTCCATTGCCGAAGATTCCCTACTGCTGCCTCCCGTAGGAGTCTGGGCCGTGTCTCAGTCCCAGTGTGGCCGTTCACCCTCTCAGGTCGGCTACGCATCGTCGCCTTGGTAGGCCTTTACCCTACCAACTAGCTAATGCGCCGCAAGCCCATCTATCAGTGATGCTTTAAGGCATCTTTAAATATAAAATCATTGATTCTATATCCTATCCAGTATTAGCTACCGTTTCCAGTAGTTATCCTCGTCTCATAGGTTGGTTACTTACGTGTTACTCACCCGTTCGCCACTAACACTAAAAGTGTTCGTTCGACTTGCATGTATTAGGCATGCCGCCAGCGTTCGTCCTGAGCCAGGATCAAACTCTCCAAATAATTTATTAATTAATATAATTAATTTCATTGGTTTTTTTGATTCTGTACTCAAAGGTTTTAACTTGTTCGTTTATTCAACGTTCTGTTTAGTTTTCAAAGATCTACTCACAATTACGCCATATTATCATATCACTTATGCGCAATTTTGTCAACTTTTTTGTTTAATTTTATTTCATTTAAAATGAAAATTAAACTGTTTAACAAATACAAATTTTATCATTAATTGACCTCATTGTCAATAAAGATTTTCAGAAAATTTGTTTTGTCGAAACCTGACGACAGAAATAGATTTTATCATTTTCAATTCGAAATGTCAACATCCTTTTACAAACAATTTTTAATTATTTGATTTAAAGGCGAATACGATTTTAACATCTGTATTACCTTTTGTCAACTGCTAATATTTAGAAGTTTTTTTTGTTTGTATCAAGCATCAGGAATTAAGATTTTATCACTAATCTACTACTAAATCAACCACTTATTTTTTCCATTTATAATGGATAAAATAGTAAAATAGAATGCAAATTAAAAATTATACACTATTTCATATTATTTAGTTTTTATAATTTTGATAATTATATACGTCTAGATAAACAATTAAAAATAAAAGATAGGTTTATATTTTAACCTATCTCTTAATATATTATGATAATTTATTTCGTGTTATTCTTATAACTGATAATCCATAAAATACAAATCCAATTATAATTAATGAAATAATCATAAACATCCAACCTAGTTCAGTATCACCAATAAATAATTTAATACCCCAAGCTTCTTGATATTTGTTTGTAGCTATACTGTTTGCTTGTCCAAACACATTATTTATTGGTTTGTCAGTAAATATTCTCCTTAACATACTAGCACTATAACTAACTGGAAAAAGTGAAATAATCGTTTTCGCGAAATTTGGTAAAGCTCCTGGTGGTACATAAATTCCAGCTAAAAATCCAATTAAAGTTCCTACAATAGAACTGAATGTTCCAAATGCATTAGAAGTTTTAATAAAAGAAGTAATATAAAACAATATCGCAGAAAATGATATAACAGATAAAGTTATGATTAATAACGTTTGAATTATCTCAATAAAAGAAAGCATTTCTCCACCTTGCATTACAATATAAAACTCAACCATAAAAAATCCAAGAACAGAAAGCACAAATGTCAATATCCATGATGAAATAATATATCCTAAAACAATTTGATAACGTTTAATTGGAGACGAAAGGAAATCATTATTTTTCTTGTACTCTATATCAGTAACAATAATTCCATAGGTACCTAATGTAGTTGTTACTGTATTAACACTTATTAACCCAGCCATAATCCAAGAATTGACTAACCAGGCTATATCTTTATCAATTATAGTTATACCTGCAGGTGGATTCATTAAATTTTTTATGTTATCTACTTGTACCTCGCCTAAAAATAAAGCATATAATCCGATAATAATTATAATTGAAAGGAATGAGAAAAAAACAGCTGTTCTATTTCTCAAAAAAACTTTTAAATTTCTTTTTACTAAAGCGAATATAACATTCATCCTATCACCCCTTATCTTATCTCTCTACCTGTAATATTGATAAATACATCATCCATATTACCTCTTATCACTTCAAAACTAATGATATCATTTTCATGATTTTTAAGAATACCTAAGGCATCCATACTATCTTTAACTCGAATTTCAATCACATCATTTTTAACCTTATGCTCGCGCTCTATACTTTTTACTAATTGATCCATATTTTTTGGAATAATACGTAATCTATCATAACTATATTTTAATCGTAATTGATCTGGGGTATTATGGGCAACAATAACTCCATTATCAATTATAACAACTTCATCAGCTGAAACAGCCTCTTCCATGTAATGGGTTGTTAAAAAAATAGTCATATTTGTCTCTTTTTGGAGTTGAGCAATCGTTTCCCACACTTTAATTCTTGTTTGTGGATCTAATCCAGTGGTCGGTTCATCCATAAAAAGTAATTTAGGTTTATTAATTAATGCCCTAGCAATATCTGCACGTCTTTTCTGTCCACCTGATAGTTTACCGTATTGTCGATCTAAAAAATCTGTGATTCCAACAATATCTGATATTTCACTTAATCTATCATTAAATTCTTTTTTGGATAGATTATAAAAGGTTGATCTAATTTGTAAATTTTCTCTTACTGTTAACAAATCATCAAGAATTGATTCTTGATAAACAACCCCAATCATATCTCTTATTTCATCATTTTCTTTTCCTACTTTATAATCACCGACTTTAATTGATCCTGAAGTTTTTTCAAGTGTTGTACAAATCATTTTTATAGTCGTTGACTTTCCTGCACCATTAGGACCAAGAAATGCGAAAAAAGAACCCTTCTTAACATTAAAAGTGATATCATTAACTGCAACAATATCCCCGTAGTTTTTTATTAAATTTTTAATTTCAATGATGTTCTCCATTTTTTCACCTAATTTCTAACAATTGATATAAAAATATTACCTTATATCAACATAGATGTCAAATATTGTAATAAAAAAAGAACCAAAATTAATGATTCTTTTATTGTTAAATTATATATAAAAAATGGTGCGGGTGAAGGGACTCGAACCCTTACGTACAAAGACGCTAGATCCTAAGTCTAGTGCGTCTGCCAATTCCGCCACACCCGCATTTATAAAAATGGTGTCCTGCAGAGGATTCGAACCTCTGACCCTTTGATTAAAAGTCAAATGCTCTACCGACTGAGCTAGCAGGACACAAATAAATGGTGGAGATTGACGGGCTCGAACCGCCGACCCTCTGCTTGTAAGGCAGATGCTCTCCCAACTGAGCTAAACCTCCAATATGAAAAAAAAGAATAGCCTAGCAGCGACCTACTTTCGCGTGAACTATCATCAGCGCTATAGAGCTTAACTTCTGTGTTCGGGATGGGAACAGGTGTTTCCTCTATGCTATTACCACTAGACTATGTTTTTTTCTTTGAGATTGATCTCTCAAAACTAGATAATGTAAGTAATTATATCATACTTGTATGATAATATTCGTATTTATTTAGGTTAAGTCCTCGAACTATTAGTATCAGTCAGCTACATGTGTTACCACACTTACACTTCTGACCTATCAACCTTGTAGTCTTCAAGGGTTCTTACTTCTTAAAAGAATGGGAAATCTCATCTTGAGGGGGCTTCACGCTTAGATGCTTTCAGCGTTTATCCCTTCCATACTTAGCTACCCAGCTATGCTCCTGGCGGAACAACTGGTACACCATCGGTATGTCCATCCCGGTCCTCTCGTACTAAGGACAGCTCCTCTCAAATTTCCTACGCCCACGACGGATAGGGACCGAACTGTCTCACGACGTTCTGAACCCAGCTCGCGTACCGCTTTAATGGGCGAACAGCCCAACCCTTGGGACCGACTTCAGCCCCAGGATGCGATGAGCCGACATCGAGGTGCCAAACCACATCGTCGATGTGAACTCTTGGATGTGATCAGCCTGTTATCCCCGGGGTAGCTTTTATCCGTTGAGCGACGGCCCTTCCATTCGGCACCGCCGGATCACTAAGCCCGACTTTCGTCCCTGTTCGACCTGTATGTCTCACAGTCAAGCTCCCTTATGCCTTTGCACTCTTCAAATGATTTCCAACCATTCTGAGGGAACCTTTGGGCGCCTCCGTTACTCTTTAGGAGGCGACCGCCCCAGTCAAACTGCCAGCCTGACACTGTCCCCCATCCCGATTATGGATGTAGGTTAGAATTTCAGTGCAACAAGGGTAGTATCCCAACGTCGACTCCTCCAAGACTAGCGTCCTGGATTCACAGTCTCCTACCTATCCTGTACATGTTACACCGAAACTCAATATCAAGTTACAGTAAAGCTCCACGGGGTCTTTCCGTCCTGTCGCGGGTAACCTGCATCTTCACAGGTACTATGATTTCACCGAGTCCACCGTTGAGACAGTGCCCAAATCGTTACGCCTTTCGTGCGGGTCAGAACTTACCTGACAAGGAATTTCGCTACCTTAGGACCGTTATAGTTACGGCCGCCGTTTACTGGGGCTTCAGTTCGATGCTTCGTTTCCTAACATTTCCCCTTAACCTTCCAGCACCGGGCAGGCGTCAGCCCCTATACTTCACCTTTCGGTTTAGCAGAGACCTATGTTTTTGTTAAACAGTCGCTTGGGCCTTTTCACTGCGGCTTGCTTTTACACAAGCACCCCTTCTCCCTAAGTTACGGGGTCATTTTGCCGAGTTCCTTAACGATGGTTCTCTCGCGCGTCTTAGGATTCTCTCCTCGCCTACCTGTGTCGGTTTACGGTACGGGCACCATAATAATTAACCCTAGAAGTTTTTCTCGGAAGCTTGACATCAGGTGCTTCACATCATTCTGCTATCTTTCACAGCTTGACATTAGCGTATAGCGGATTTGCCTTCTATACTGTCTTACTGTTTAGACCCACTCTTCCATCCGTGGGCTCACCTTAGCCTTCTCCGTCACTCCATCAGTTATTATGGTGGTACTGGAATCTCTACCAGTTGTCCATCGGCTACGCCTTTCGGCCTCACCTTAGGTCCCGACTTACCCAGAGCGGACGAGCCTTCCTCTGGAAACCTTAGGCTTTCGACGGATAGGATTCTCACCTATCTTCTCGCTACTTACACCGGCATTCTCACTTCTAACATCTCCACTAGTCCTCACGATCTAGCTTCTCCGTTGTTAGAACGCTCCCCTACCATCCCATTGGATCCGCAGTTTCGGTAAAACGTTTAGCCCCGGTACATTTTCGGCGCAGAGTCACTCGACTAGTGAGCTATTACGCACTCTTTGAATGGTGGCTGCTTCTAAGCCAACATCCTAGTTGTCTATGTGTCTCCACATCCTTTTCCACTTAACGTTTATTTTGGGACCTTAACTGGCGGTCTGGGCTGTTTCCCTTTTGACCATGGACCTTATCACCCACAGTCTGACTCCCGTTTATACTTATCTGGCATTCGGAGTTTGATTACATTCAGTACCTCGAGGTGAGGCCATCGTATATTCAGTGCTCTACCTCCAGTAAGCTCTTTAACGAGGCTAGCCCTAAAGCTATTTCGGGGAGAACCAGCTATATCCGAGTTCGATTGGAATTTCACCCCTAGCCACATGTCATCCGGGCCTTTTTCAACAGACTACGGTTCGGGCTCCAGTTGGTTTTACCCAACCTTCACCCTGCACATGGCTAGCTCACTCGGTTTCGGGTCTACGACATAATACTATTCGCCCTATTAAGACTCGCTTTCGCTTCGGCTCCGGGTTCTTCCCTTAACCTTGCACTATATCGTAACTCGCCGGTTCATTCTACAAAAGGCACGCCATCACCCTTTAACGGGCTCTGACTATTTGTAGGCACACGGTTTCAGGTTCTATTTCACTCCCCTCCCGGGGTTCTTTTCACCTTTCCCTCACGGTACTGGTTCACTATCGGTCACTAGGTAGTATTTAGCCTTACGAGATGGTCCTCGCGATTTCCGACCGGATTCCTCGTGTCCGGCCGTACTCAGGATCCCACTTAGTCTAATCTAGTATTTCAACTACAGGACTCTCACCTTCTTTGGTTGACTTTCCCACGTCATTCGTCTATACTACATTAATCCTGTTTTTGTGGTCCTATTACCCCATGTTGCCATGGTTTGGGCTCTTTCCCTTTCGCTCGCCGCTACTTAGGAAATCGATTTTTCTTTCTTTTCCTCCAGGTACTTAGATGTTTCAGTTCCCTGGGTATGCCTCCTGCTACCCTATCTTTTCAGGTAGCGGTTATAGGATATTACTCCTATAGGGTTTCCCCATTCGGATATCACCAGATCTGCTTACTTACAGCTCCCTGATGCGTTTCGCCGTTAGTTGCGTCCTTCTTCGGCTCCTAGTGCCTAGGCATCCTCCGTGCGCCCTTATTAACTTAACCTAATAATTCTAAATAAATTTCTTTATTTAGTTACGCGCTTGTTCTTTGCTTAAGCTTTGTTTCGCAAACACTGCTGTTGTGTTTACTTTCTTACATTATCCAGTTTTCAAAGATCAATTTCTTTTTAGCTTATTGATTATATCATTTCCTAATTCATTGTCAACCAATAAATTTTTCCATATAGGATTATAGGAAATAAAAAGTCTTTGGTGGAGCCTAGGGGATTCGAACCCCTGACCTCCTGCGTGCAAGGCAGGCGCTCTCCCAGCTAAGCTAAGGCCCCACTTTTTTTATCTACACGCTTTTTTATGGTGGGCCTGAATAGAATCGAACTATCGACCTCACGCTTATCAGGCGTGCGCTCTAACCATCTGAGCTACAGGCCCATCCTATTAGGGCTTCTTTTGAGAGTTTCATCTCTCAAAACTAAACAGAACTTTTGATTCAAGTTAAACCTTTGTGTGCTTTTTCTTTTTATTCTTTCTCCTTAGAAAGGAGGTGATCCATCCCCACGTTCCCGTAGGGATACCTTGTTACGACTTCACCCCAATCATCTGTCCCACCTTAGACGGCTCCCTCCTATAAATAGGTTAGGCCACCGGCTTCGGGTGTTACAAACTCTCATGGTGTGACGGGCGGTGTGTACAAGACCCGGGAACGTATTCACCGCGACATGCTGATTCGCGATTACTAGCGATTCCGACTTCATGTAGTCGAGTTGCAGACTACAATCTGAACTGAGATTAGTTTTTTGAGGTTTGCTTCACGTCTCCGCTTCGCTTCTCTTTGTTCTAACCATTGTAGCACGTGTGTAGCCCAGGCCATAAGGGGCATGATGATTTGACGTCATCCCCACCTTCCTCCAGTTTGTCACTGGCAGTCTCGTTAGAGTCCTCAACTTAATGTTAGCAACTAACAACAAGGGTTGCGCTCGTTGCGGGACTTAACCCAACATCTCACGACACGAGCTGACGACAACCATGCACCACCTGTCTCCAATGTCCAAAAGGAAAGGTATATCTCTATACCGGTCATTGGGATGTCAAGGCCTGGTAAGGTTCTTCGCGTTGCGTCGAATTAAACCACATGCTCCACCGCTTGTGCGGGTCCCCGTCAATTCCTTTGAGTTTCAGTCTTGCGACCGTACTTCCCAGGCGGAGTACTTAATGCGTTAACTTCAGCACCGAGGTCTCCCCCGACACTTAGTACTCATCGTTTACGGCGTGGACTACCAGGGTATCTAATCCTGTTTGCTACCCACGCTTTCGTGCCTCAGCGTCAGACACAGGCCAGAAGGCCGCCTTCGCCACCGGTGTTCCTCCACATATCTACGCATTTCACCGCTACACGTGGAATTCCACCTTCCTCTCCTGTACTCAAGTCTACCAGTTTCCAATCACCCTCCATGGTTAAGCCATGGGCTTTCAAATCAGACTTAATAGACCGCCTACGCACGCTTTACGCCCAATAATTCCGGACAACGCTCGCCACCTACGTATTACCGCGGCTGCTGGCACGTAGTTAGCCGTGGCTTTCTCATTAGGTACCGTCACTTCTTAGCCATTTCCTGCTAAGTTCTTTCTTCCCTAATAACAGAGCTTTACAATCCGAAGACCTTCTTCACTCACGCGGCATTGCTCGGTCAGACTTTCGTCCATTGCCGAAGATTCCCTACTGCTGCCTCCCGTAGGAGTCTGGGCCGTGTCTCAGTCCCAGTGTGGCCGTTCACCCTCTCAGGTCGGCTACGCATCGTCGCCTTGGTAGGCCTTTACCCTACCAACTAGCTAATGCGCCGCAAGCCCATCTATCAGTGATGCTTTAAGGCATCTTTAAATATAAAATCATTGATTCTATATCCTATCCAGTATTAGCTACCGTTTCCAGTAGTTATCCTCGTCTCATAGGTTGGTTACTTACGTGTTACTCACCCGTTCGCCACTAACACTAAAAGTGTTCGTTCGACTTGCATGTATTAGGCATGCCGCCAGCGTTCGTCCTGAGCCAGGATCAAACTCTCCAAATAATTTATTAATTAATATAATTAATTTCATTGGCTTTTTGATTCTGTACTCAAAGGTTTTAACTTGTTCGTTTATTCAACGTTCTGTTTAGTTTTCAAAGATCTACTCACAATTACGCCATATTATCATATCACTTATGCGCAATTTTGTCAACTTTTTTGTTTAATTTTATTTTGTCGTTTTACCGACGACAATATAAGATTTTATCACTTGTTTCCCTCATTGTCAACAACTTTATTCATTTATTTTTTATGTTGTTTTAACATCGGGATTTAAGATTCTATCACTGTTTTATTATTTAGTCAACTACTTGTTTTTTCCAACTTCGTTAATCTAAATTTTTGAAACAGGAAGATAGATTGTATCACTTATATCCTATCCTGTCAACAACTTTACTCATTTATTTTCTTTGTTGTTTCAGTATCAGGATTTAAGATTCTATCACTGTTTTATTACTTAGTCAACCACTTGTTTTTTCCAATTTCATTGATCTAAATTTTTAAAACAGCGAGATAGATTGTATCATTTATATCCCATCCTGTCAACATCTTTACTCATTTATTTTCTTTGTTGTTTTAACATCAGGATTTAAGATTCTACCACTGTTTTATTACTTAGTCAACCACTTGTTTTTTCCAATAAAGAAATAGATATGTTTTAATCAAAGTAGAAAAATTGCAATAAAACTCTATTTGTATAATAGTTATTCTATAATTTTATCATAATCTATTCAAAAAGCACTACCTTATAGATAGCACCTCTATACTAAATATGACTTATTTTGTATATATAACAATTACTATATACTCTTATAGTACAGATGATTGAGTTGAAGTATTTGAAATCATATATACCTACATATAGTCTAGACTTCTTAGTATGTCCAATGTCTTCATATCTTTAGATGACCATAAAAGAGATTCACCTTCATATGGATTATCAATTTTTCTGTCTAATTTAATTAACTGATAATTTTGGATTAACATATCTGTGTATTCTTTTAGTTTCATCTTTAGTGTAGTTTTCCTCACTAGTTCTATACTCTTAATAATATTCAATATACCTCCATATGTGTCTATAAGTGATGTAGCTGTTTTTGGTCCCACTGTTGGAACACCTTTTATATTATCAGATTTATCTCCAACTAAACATTTATAATCAGCAAAATAGTTCGGATAAATACCAAACTTTTCATATACCATTTCTCGATTATAAACGATAGATTTTTTCCCTCTATACACAAATAAATTTACATTTTCATCAACAAGTTGCATAAAATCGGTATCTCCAGATAATATGTAAACTTTATGCGTATTCTTATATGAATTGACATAGCTTGTAATGTGATCATCCGCTTCATTACCATTAAACGATTCAAAGTGCTTAATACGTAGATAATCCAAAACTATATAAATATCATTCAACTGAGAAAATGGATTATCATCAGTAGGAACATCTGTATAGTCTACTCTATTACCTTTGTATTCAGGGTTTAGTTGATTCCTATCACTACCGTTTTCACTATCAAAAACAACTACAATTTCAGTAGGTCTTGTCATATTTATAACTTTTAACAAAGCCCCCGTAAATCCAATAATTGCGTGTACAGATTTTCCGTTTTTTCCAATTATTCTCGACGGCATACCGTAAAACATTTTAAAAAGTAAATGATGTCCATCTACAACCAGCAAGGTTTTCATATCATCACATCCTATGAAGATTATAACACACATAAACAAAAAAAGGGACTACCTATAATAGATAGCACCTTGGTATACTAAATCTGGTGCGGGTGAAGGGACTCGAACCCTTACGTACAAAGACGCTAGATCCTAAGTCTAGTGCGTCTGCCAATTCCGCCACACCCGCATTTATAAAAATGGTAACCGTATTCATCATACCATAACTTATTTTTTTTGCAAATATTTTTATCCAAAATTTTTTAATATCTCATTAGAAAGGTTCTATAATATTTGGTGTGGGTAATAAACTCACACCATTTAATTTGCATAAAAAAATGAGACAGATTTCCAATATCCTGATACAATTAATAACGACGAAATCACTAATGAAAGGATTGGAAATATGTCTCAATACAATTGTATCGTAAAAGTACTAAATTTAAAAGATGAAAATATTTCTTTTAATGAAAACTTTTACTCAGAAGAAATTATTAAGGGTGTTAGATCACAAATCTATTATGGAACTCTCACATATCAGCCTCAATATTGTTATTCATGTGGTTGTGTATTTGATAACCAGTTTGAAAAGCATGGCTTTAAGACATCTACAATAACTTTACCTAAAGTATCTAATATGAATGCTTATTTAAAACTTAAAAAACAACGTTATAAATGTCATCATTGTAATAGTACCTTTACTCTCAAGACATCTATTGTTAATCAGCATTGTTATATATCTAATAATACTAAAGTAGCTGTTGCTCTTGCAGCTTCTAATAAGATTTCTGAATGTGATTTAGCCAAAGAACATAATGTATCACATTCCACTGTAAATCGTGTTATAAACAGTTTCTATGAAGTGCATAAGCCTAATTATAATTATTTACCTGAACAACTTTGTTTTGATGAATTTAAATCAGTTAAATCATCAGTAGGGGCTATGTCTTTTCTTTTTGTGATGCTCATAATGGAAGCATAATTGATATCGTTGAACATAGACGCTTAAATTCATTAATCAAATATTTCCAACGATACACTAAAAAAGCAAGGAGAAGTGTAAAATTAATCGTTATCGACATGTACAAGCCCTACATTCAACTTATAAAGATGCTCTTTCCTAACGCTAAAATAGTTATGGATAAATTCCATATTATTCAATTAATCTCTCGCTCATTAAATAAAACTAGAGTTAGAATTATGAATCAAGATAAAAAGAACTACAATAAGTTTAAACGTTATTGGAAGCTTATATTGAAAGATCGGGCTAAATTAGACATCAAAAATTATAGAAAAGTTTATTGTTTTAAACAAATGATGTGTGAAGAAGATATTGTAAATTATTTACTAGATCAAAGTAATGAACTTAGAGATACATATGAACTATATCAGGACCTTTTACATAGTATTAAAAACAAAAATCCAGAACTCTTTACAACTACTCTTGATCAAATTGAACAAGAATACCCAAACATATCAGCTTATATGAAAACATCAGTTAAATCTATTCGTAAGAATAAATCCTATATTCTAAATCTAATGTCTACTAATTATACAAATGGTGTAATTGAAGGTATAAATAATAAAATTAATGTTATCAAGCATATAGCTTTTGGTTATAGAAGCTATCATCATTTTAAACTACGAATTCTCATTTCTCATGGAATGGGAACAATGAAAAGAGGACTAAGTCATTCAGCTTAATCCTCGTAATTGATTTAATGTCAGTTTATTGGATATTCTCTACCCACACTACTTGACAAAGAGCCATTAGAAATAAAAAAAACCATCATTACGATGGATACTTTTTAAATGGTGGAGATTGACGGGCTCGAACCGCCGACCCTCTGCTTGTAAGGCAGATGCTCTCCCAACTGAGCTAAACCTCCAATATGAAAAAAAAGAATAGCCTAGCAGCGACCTACTTTCGCGTGAACTATCATCGGCGCTATAGAGCTTAACTTCTGTGTTCGGGATGGGAACAGGTGTTTCCTCTATGCTATTACCACTAGACTATGTTTTTTTCTTTGAGATTGATCTCTCAAAACTAGATAATGTAAGTAATTATATATTTTAGGTTAAGTCCTCGAACTATTAGTATCAGTCAGCTACATGTGTTACCACACTTACACTTCTGACCTATCAACCTTGTAGTCTTCAAGGGTTCTTACTTCTTAAAAGAATGGGAAATCTCATCTTGAGGGGGGCTTCACGCTTAGATGCTTTCAGCGTTTATCCCTTCCATACTTAGCTACCCAGCTATGCTCCTGGCGGAACAACTGGTACACCATCGGTATGTCCATCCCGGTCCTCTCGTACTAAGGACAGCTCCTCTCAAATTTCCTACGCCCACGACGGATAGGGACCGAACTGTCTCACGACGTTCTGAACCCAGCTCGCGTACCGCTTTAATGGGCGAACAGCCCAACCCTTGGGACCGACTTCAGCCCCAGGATGCGATGAGCCGACATCGAGGTGCCAAACCACATCGTCGATGTGAACTCTTGGATGTGATCAGCCTGTTATCCCCGGGGTAGCTTTTATCCGTTGAGCGACGGCCCTTCCATTCGGCACCGCCGGATCACTAAGCCCGACTTTCGTCCCTGTTCGACCTGTATGTCTCACAGTCAAGCTCCCTTATGCCTTTGCACTCTTCAAATGATTTCCAACCATTCTGAGGGAACCTTTGGGCGCCTCCGTTACTCTTTAGGAGGCGACCGCCCCAGTCAAACTGCCAGCCTGACACTGTCCCCCATCCCGATTATGGATGTAGGTTAGAATTTCAGTGCAACAAGGGTAGTATCCCAACGTCGACTCCTCCAAGACTAGCGTCCTGGATTCACAGTCTCCTACCTATCCTGTACATGTTACACCGAAACTCAATATCAAGTTACAGTAAAGCTCCACGGGGTCTTTCCGTCCTGTCGCGGGTAACCTGCATCTTCACAGGTACTATGATTTCACCGAGTCCACCGTTGAGACAGTGCCCAAATCGTTACGCCTTTCGTGCGGGTCAGAACTTACCTGACAAGGAATTTCGCTACCTTAGGACCGTTATAGTTACGGCCGCCGTTTACTGGGGCTTCAGTTCGATGCTTCGTTTCCTAACATTTCCCCTTAACCTTCCAGCACCGGGCAGGCGTCAGCCCCTATACTTCACCTTTCGGTTTAGCAGAGACCTATGTTTTTGTTAAACAGTCGCTTGGGCCTTTTCACTGCGGCTTGCTTTTACACAAGCACCCCTTCTCCCTAAGTTACGGGGTCATTTTGCCGAGTTCCTTAACGATGGTTCTCTCGCGCGTCTTAGGATTCTCTCCTCGCCTACCTGTGTCGGTTTACGGTACGGGCACCATAATAATTAACCCTAGAAGTTTTTCTCGGAAGCTTGACATCAGGTGCTTCACATCATTCTGCTATCTTTCACAGCTTGACATTAGCGTATAGCGGATTTGCCTTCTATACTGTCTTACTGTTTAGACCCACTCTTCCATCCGTGGGCTCACCTTAGCCTTCTCCGTCACTCCATCAGTTATTATGGTGGTACTGGAATCTCTACCAGTTGTCCATCGGCTACGCCTTTCGGCCTCACCTTAGGTCCCGACTTACCCAGAGCGGACGAGCCTTCCTCTGGAAACCTTAGGCTTTCGACGGATAGGATTCTCACCTATCTTCTCGCTACTTACACCGGCATTCTCACTTCTAACATCTCCACTAGTCCTCACGATCTAGCTTCTCCGTTGTTAGAACGCTCCCCTACCATCCCATTGGATCCGCAGTTTCGGTAAAACGTTTAGCCCCGGTACATTTTCGGCGCAGAGTCACTCGACTAGTGAGCTATTACGCACTCTTTGAATGGTGGCTGCTTCTAAGCCAACATCCTAGTTGTCTATGTGTCTCCACATCCTTTTCCACTTAACGTTTATTTTGGGACCTTAACTGGCGGTCTGGGCTGTTTCCCTTTTGACCATGGACCTTATCACCCACAGTCTGACTCCCGTTTATACTTATCTGGCATTCGGAGTTTGATTACATTCAGTACCTCGAGGTGAGGCCATCGTATATTCAGTGCTCTACCTCCAGTAAGCTCTTTAACGAGGCTAGCCCTAAAGCTATTTCGGGGAGAACCAGCTATATCCGAGTTCGATTGGAATTTCACCCCTAGCCACATGTCATCCGGGCCTTTTTCAACAGACTACGGTTCGGGCTCCAGTTGGTTTTACCCAACCTTCACCCTGCACATGGCTAGCTCACTCGGTTTCGGGTCTACGACATAATACTATTCGCCCTATTAAGACTCGCTTTCGCTTCGGCTCCGGGTTCTTCCCTTAACCTTGCACTATATCGTAACTCGCCGGTTCATTCTACAAAAGGCACGCCATCACCCTTTAACGGGCTCTGACTATTTGTAGGCACACGGTTTCAGGTTCTATTTCACTCCCCTCCCGGGGTTCTTTTCACCTTTCCCTCACGGTACTGGTTCACTATCGGTCACTAGGTAGTATTTAGCCTTACGAGATGGTCCTCGCGATTTCCGACCGGATTCCTCGTGTCCGGCCGTACTCAGGATCCCACTTAGTCTAATCTAGTATTTCAACTACAGGACTCTCACCTTCTTTGGTTGACTTTCCCACGTCATTCGTCTATACTACATTAATCCTGTTTTTGTGGTCCTATTACCCCATGTTGCCATGGTTTGGGCTCTTTCCCTTTCGCTCGCCGCTACTTAGGAAATCGATTTTTCTTTCTTTTCCTCCAGGTACTTAGATGTTTCAGTTCCCTGGGTATGCCTCCTGCTACCCTATCTTTTCAGGTAGCGGTTATAGGATATTACTCCTATAGGGTTTCCCCATTCGGATATCACCAGATCTGCTTACTTACAGCTCCCTGATGCGTTTCGCCGTTAGTTGCGTCCTTCTTCGGCTCCTAGTGCCTAGGCATCCTCCGTGCGCCCTTATTAACTTAACCTAATAATTCTAAATAAATTTCTTTATTTAGTTACGCGCTTGTTCTTTGCTTAAGCTTTGTTTCGCAAACACTGCTGTTGTGTTTACTTTCTTACATTATCCAGTTTTCAAAGATCAATTTCTTTTTTTTTCTAAAAAAAAATAAAAACTTGAGAGTATTATCTCTCAAAACTAAACAGAACTTTTGATTCAAGTTAAACCTTTGTGTGCTTTTTCTTTTTATTCTTTCTCCTTAGAAAGGAGGTGATCCATCCCCACGTTCCCGTAGGGATACCTTGTTACGACTTCACCCCAATCATCTGTCCCACCTTAGACGGCTCCCTCCTATAAATAGGTTAGGCCACCGGCTTCGGGTGTTACAAACTCTCATGGTGTGACGGGCGGTGTGTACAAGACCCGGGAACGTATTCACCGCGACATGCTGATTCGCGATTACTAGCGATTCCGACTTCATGTAGTCGAGTTGCAGACTACAATCTGAACTGAGATTAGTTTTTTGAGGTTTGCTTCACGTCTCCGCTTCGCTTCTCTTTGTTCTAACCATTGTAGCACGTGTGTAGCCCAGGCCATAAGGGGCATGATGATTTGACGTCATCCCCACCTTCCTCCAGTTTGTCACTGGCAGTCTCGTTAGAGTCCTCAACTTAATGTTAGCAACTAACAACAAGGGTTGCGCTCGTTGCGGGACTTAACCCAACATCTCACGACACGAGCTGACGACAACCATGCACCACCTGTCTCCAATGTCCAAAAGGAAAGGTATATCTCTATACCGGTCATTGGGATGTCAAGGCCTGGTAAGGTTCTTCGCGTTGCGTCGAATTAAACCACATGCTCCACCGCTTGTGCGGGTCCCCGTCAATTCCTTTGAGTTTCAGTCTTGCGACCGTACTTCCCAGGCGGAGTACTTAATGCGTTAACTTCAGCACCGAGGTCTCCCCCGACACTTAGTACTCATCGTTTACGGCGTGGACTACCAGGGTATCTAATCCTGTTTGCTACCCACGCTTTCGTGCCTCAGCGTCAGACACAGGCCAGAAGGCCGCCTTCGCCACCGGTGTTCCTCCACATATCTACGCATTTCACCGCTACACGTGGAATTCCACCTTCCTCTCCTGTACTCAAGTCTACCAGTTTCCAATCACCCTCCATGGTTAAGCCATGGGCTTTCAAATCAGACTTAATAGACCGCCTACGCACGCTTTACGCCCAATAATTCCGGACAACGCTCGCCACCTACGTATTACCGCGGCTGCTGGCACGTAGTTAGCCGTGGCTTTCTCATTAGGTACCGTCACTTCTTAGCCATTTCCTGCTAAGTTCTTTCTTCCCTAATAACAGAGCTTTACAATCCGAAGACCTTCTTCACTCACGCGGCATTGCTCGGTCAGACTTTCGTCCATTGCCGAAGATTCCCTACTGCTGCCTCCCGTAGGAGTCTGGGCCGTGTCTCAGTCCCAGTGTGGCCGTTCACCCTCTCAGGTCGGCTACGCATCGTCGCCTTGGTAGGCCTTTACCCTACCAACTAGCTAATGCGCCGCAAGCCCATCTATCAGTGATGCTTTAAGGCATCTTTAAATATAAAATCATTGATTCTATATCCTATCCAGTATTAGCTACCGTTTCCAGTAGTTATCCTCGTCTCATAGGTTGGTTACTTACGTGTTACTCACCCGTTCGCCACTAACACTAAAAGTGTTCGTTCGACTTGCATGTATTAGGCATGCCGCCAGCGTTCGTCCTGAGCCAGGATCAAACTCTCCAAATAATTTATTAATTAATATAATTAATTTCATTGGTTTTTTGATTCTGTACTCAAAGGTTTTAACTTGTTCGTTTATTCAACGTTCTGTTTAGTTTTCAAAGATCTACTCACAATTACGTTGTATTATTTGTACGTAATTATTTTGTCAACTATTAGATTCTATCATTTGTAGCCCTTATTGTCAACAACTTTTTACATTTATTTTTCTTGTTTCACAAGGGTAGATAGATTCTATCAGTTATATCACATCTTGTCAACAACCATTTTTTAGAAATAATATTGTTTAAAGATGAGTAATTAAGAATATAGCACTATGTTATAATTCCATCAACCACATCTAAAGGGTTAACTTCATTACGAAACAACGAAATAGATTTTACCACTAACATAGATGGTTGTCAACACTTTTTGTAAATTGAATTTTAATACAGAAATGTATTTTGATTGCATATTTCCATATTATCCATATTATGGATTAAATATACAGAAATCATTCAAAAATATAAAAAAAAGCAATATTCTTTTCGAATATTGCTTGTAAACAAATTAACGTTTTGAGAATTGTGGTGCACGACGCGCTTTTTTAAGACCGTATTTTTTACGTTCTTTAGCACGTGGATCACGTGTAACTAATCCTGCTTTTTTCAATGTTAAACGATAATCTGGATTTGCTTCTAATAAAGCACGAGTTATCCCTAAACGGATAGCTCCAGCTTGCCCTGTAATACCTCCACCGTTAACATTAACAAATACATCATAATTACTTGTATTTTCAGTTAATGCTAATGGTTGTAAAACATCTAAACGTGTAGCTGGATTTGGAATATAATTTTCAAACTCACGACCATTAATAACGATTTTACCTGTACCTGGAACTAGACGAACACGAGCAACTGAACTTTTACGTCTACCCGTTCCTAAATATTGTACTTTTTCCATATATTGCTTCCTCCTTTATTACCCTTGAAGTTCGTAAACTTCAGGTTTTTGCGCAGCATGTGGATGCTCGTTTCCACTATATACGAATAATTTTTTACCAATTTGTCTTCCTAAACGTCCTTTAGGTAACATTCCAATAATCGCTATCTCTAACATTTTTTCAGGTTGAGTCTCATTCATCACTTTAGCAGTTTTAACTTTTAAACCACCTGGATGTCCAGAGTGATGAGCATATAATTTTTGATTCCATTTATTTCCAGTTAATTCAATTTTATCTGCGTTGATTACAATAACATAATCTCCACAATCAACATGTGGTGTAAATGTTGGCTTATGTTTACCACGTAATAATGTTGCTACTTCAGTAGATAAACGTCCTAAAGTTTTTCCAGCAGCATCAACTACGAACCATTTACGTTCTATATTTTGAGCATTTGCCATAAATGTTGAACGCATCATTTCAGTATCCTCCTACAAAGAATTTCATTATTTTTATTTTTTTGATATTTTTAATATAATTCCCTTTTTTAAAGGGGCTTTAAAAAAAGTGGAAAGGATATGTACCAAACTATATATTATAAAATATTTACTAGAATGTCAATGATTTTTTTTCATATTTTAAATAAATTAGAAATTTACCAATATTTAAACTATTATTTTACTTTAGAACCATTTGGAAGGTCCTTTAATATAGTTGCTATTGTTAAATCTTTGTCATAACTTGCAGCTAAAATCATCCCTTCTGATTTTTCTCCCCTTAAATTAATTGCCTTCAAATTAGAAACCACAATCACTTTTTTATGAAGTAAATCTTTCGGTTGATAATGACCAGCGATTCCAGAAACAATTTGACGTGTTTCATATCCTAAATCAACTTTAGATACAAGAAGTCTATCTGCTTTTGGATGTTTTTTACATTCTATAATTTCTCCAACACGTAAATCAACCTTTGTAAAATCTTCAATAGTTATTTCTTCAACTTTAGGTTTTTGTACAACTGTTTTTTCAGTATTCCCTAACATGTGACTTTTAATATATTCAACTTCTTCCTTAATGTCTAGTCTTGGAAAAATAGGTTCTGGCTTACTAATTACTTGAACATTATTAATATAACCAAATTTCTTAATCGAATCATATTCTGATAAATTTTCTTCTGTAATTCCTAACTGATTTAATATCTTAAGTGGTGCTTTCGTTAAAATTGGACTGATTAAAATCGCTACAATTCTTAGAGTCTCAGCTAAATGATACAATACTGAATATAATTCATCTTGTTTTTCCTCATCTTTAGCTAATATCCATGGTGTCGTCTCATCAATATATTTATTAGCACGAGAAATAATAGACCATACTTCTTGTAATGCAACAGAATATCTTAATTTTTCCATTTCTTTTTCATATAAATTAATCTTGTCAGATATAAAATTCTCAAGAATCTTATCTAAATTAGATAATTGTTTTGGATTATCTTTTATTTCACCATTAAAATATTTATTAATCATGGAGATTGTTCGATTTAATAAATTACCTAAATCATTCGCTAAATCATAATTAATTCTTTCCACAAAAGCTTCTGGTGTAAATAAACCATCTGAACCAAATGGTAATTCACGTAATAAGAAATATCGTACAGAATCAACACCATATCGATTTATTAAGGTACTTGGATAAATGACATTACCTTTTGTTTTTGACATTCTTCCATCTTTCATTAATATCCAGCCATGAGCAAATACTTTTTTAGGTAGTGATAAACCAAGGGCCATTAACATAATTGGCCAATAAATGGTGTGGAACCGCACAATTTCTTTCCCCACTAAATGTACATCTGCTGGCCAGTACTTATTAAATAAGGTTTCATTTTCAGAAGTATAACCGAGAGCTGTAATATAATTAGATAAAGCATCAATCCATACGTAAACAACATGTTTTGGATCACTTGGAACTTTAACACCCCAATCAAAAGAAGTACGTGAAACACATAAATCTTCCAAACCAGGTTTAATAAAATTGTTAATCATTTCATTTTTACGGGACTCAGGTTCAATAAACTCTACATTCTCTTCATAATATTTTAATAATCTATCTGCGTATTTACTCATTTTGAAAAAGTATGCTTCTTCTTTAACTAAATGAACTTCTCCATTACAATCAGGACATTTATTATCTTTTAATTGTGTTGGCGTAAAAAATGCTTCACAAGGTGTACAATATAATCCTTCATAATACCCCTTATAGATATCCCCTTGATCAACAAATCTTTGAAATATCTTTTGAACAGCTTTTTCATGACGTTCATCCGTTGTACGAATAAAATCATCATATGAAATATCTAAACTCTTCCAAACTTCTTTAGCCTCTTTAATAATTGGGTCAATATATTCTAATGGTGTAACACCTTTTGCTTCTGCTTTTTTTTGTATTTTTTCACCATGCTCATCAGTACCTGTTAAATAAAATACATCATATCCTCTTATTTTTTTATATCTTGCCATCGCGTCTCCCGCTACAGTGGTATAAGTATGGCCAATATGAAATCTTCCACTTGGATAATAAATTGGTGTTGTAATATAATAGGTAGGTTTTTTCATTTTATCATCTCCTTAATTTATATAAAAAAAGCCCTAGCTATAAAATAGCTAGGGACGAAATAACCGCGGTACCACCCTAATTTGTCTTTAAAAGGCACTCTCAAAATCTTAACGCGATTAACGTGTTATCTTAACTATTCAGATAACAAACTCAGGAGCCATCTTCAATAATCTATTCTTACCTCTTTCCACCAAACGAGGCTCTCTATGAAAAAATCAATTATTTACTCTTTCCATCACAGTTTATCTATTATATATCTAATAATTTATACTATATTTTAGTATATGTCAATATTTTTTTTATATTTACTAGAAATTTATAAATCACATTGTTCTTTTAAATAGTTAATTACTTCAACATCAGTTTCAAACATTAAACAACGACTAGTAATATGTTTTAAATCTATATAGTTAGATCCTAATAGAATATCTTTAATATAAAGTAAGTTAGAAGCAGTCATAGATAATTCATCAGCACCCATTCCAACAAGTAATAATGCTCCATATTTTTCACTTGCCATTTCTCCACAAATACCCACCCATTTATTATATTTATGGGCTGAATCTATTGTCATCTTAATCAATTTTAATATCGCTGGATTTAATGGCTGGTATAAATAAGATACCTGTTCATTCATTCTATCTGCAGCTAATGTATATTGTATTAAGTCATTTGTTCCTATGGAAAAAAAATCTATGTGTTTCGCAAATTTCTCACTTAAGATTGCTGCAGCTGGTGTTTCAATCATCATACCAATTTCAATATTGTCAGAAACCTCACAATTTTCATTTTGTAACTCAGTTTTAGTTTGATTTACAATTTCTTTCGCATCGATCAATTCTTGAACAGTTGAAATCATCGGAAACATAATACACAATTTCCCATAAATAGATGCCCTTAGTAATGCTCTAATCTGTTTTTTAAAAATTTCTGGTTGATTTAAACAAAGTCTAATCGCTCTTAATCCTAAAAAAGGATTCATTTCTTTCGGTAAACGTAAATAATCTAACGTTTTATCCCCACCAATATCGACTGTTCTTATCACCACTTTTTTATCCCTCATCTTTTCTAGGACCTTTTTATATATTAAAAACTGTTCTTCTTCACTAGGAAGATTAGGTCTATCCATATAGATAAATTCAGTTCTAAATAATCCGATTCCATCAGCATTAACTTCAAGGGCTTTAGAAAAATCATTTAAATCAGCAATATTAGCTGCTAGTTCAACTTTTCTATCGTCTAGAGTTGTCGTTGGTAATGATTTTGTTAGGTTCAATTTCTCTTTATAAATCTGATTTAATTGTTTCTTTTTTTCATACAATTTTATTTCTTTAGGTGTAGGATTGATGATAACATATCCTTCTTCACCATCAATAATAATAATGTCTCCATCTTTTATATGATCTAATATTCCTCTAACACCTAAAACAGCAGGAATTTCTAATGATTTAGCCATAATCGCACTATGAGAGGTTAACCCACCTGTTTCTGTGATAAATCCTAAAGTATTTTCTGGATTAAGTCTTGCAGTTTGTGATGGAGTTAAATCATAGGAAGCAATAATAACTTTATCTGTTATTTGTTCAATATTTATTTCTTCAATTTTTAATAACTCACATAATATTTTGCGTTTAATCGCAAGAACATCTTCAGCTCTTTGACTAAAGTATTCATTATCCATTGATTCAAACGTTTTAATTACTTCATCAAATACTTTATTAACTGAAAATTCTGCAGATTCATGATTCTTTTCAATCTCTAATTTTATCATAGATAAAACTTCAGGGTCTTGTGCCATTGTAATGTGCGCATCAAAAATATATAATTCACTAATATTTAAACGATCTTCTACTAATATTTTCTCTGCTTCAATTTTTTCCACAACGTTTTCCACAGCTTTTTTAACACGGTTGAATTCAACGATTACATCATCCACTTTTTTTTGATTAACTAATATTTCTTGCGTGTGAATGATTTTTACTTTGCCAATTGCATACCCATTTGAGACTTTTGTTCCTTTTATGATCATAATAACCACTCCAAATGATTCACGATAATATTATTGTAACACTAATTATTATCTTTAGGAATATATAAAAACCCTTACATAAAAAAAAGGGAGAAATTTCTAATATTTCTCCCTAGTATTTTTACTTATTACTAATTGCAGCAACACCAGTTAAGGTTTTACCTTCTAAATATTCAAGTGATGCGCCTCCACCAGTTGAAATATGCGTAAAGCGGTCTGCATACCCCAATTGTATTGCTGCTGCAGCACTATCGCCACCACCAATGATTGTTGTTGCATCTTCTAAATTAGCAATTGATTCACAAACACCAATTGTTCCCTTAGCGAAATTCTCCATTTCAAATACACCCATAGGACCATTCCATACAACTGTCTTAGCCCCTTCTAATTCCTTAGCGAATAACTCAACTGTTTTAGGTCCAATATCTAAGCCCATTTCATCAGCTTTTACATCTTCTACTGAACATGTTCTATACTCTGTATCATTACTAAATGACTTAGCAGCAAGTGTATCAATTGGTAAAACTAGTTTATTACCAGCTTTCTCTAATAATGATTTCGCAAATTCAATACGATCATCTTCGCATAAAGATTTTCCAATACTATATCCTTTAGCTTTTAAGAAGGTAAACATCATTCCGCCACCAACTAAAACCTTATCAGCTTTATCTAATAAATTTTCAATAACAGCGATTTTGTCAGATACTTTAGCTCCACCAAGAATCGCAACATACGGATGCGCTGGATTATCTACTGCACCACCGATAAATTTAATTTCTTTTTCCATTAAGAATCCTGAAACACATTCAACATTAGAAGCAATTCCAACATTAGAAGCATGATTACGATGTGCTGTACCAAATGCATCATTAACAAATATTTCACCTAAGCTAGCCCAATATTTTCCTAATTCAGGATCATTTTTTGATTCTTTTTTACCTTCAATATCTTCAAAACGTGTATTTTCAAATAATAGTACATTCCCATCTTGTAGTTCATCAATTGCTTTTTCCAAAATAGGTCCACGTGTAGCTGGTATAAATTGCACCTCTTTATTTAATTTTTCACTTAATCTCTTCGCAACAGGTGCTAAAGATTTTTTTGCTTTATCCTCTTCTGTTTTCACTTTTCCTAAATGTGAAAATAAAATTACTTTCCCACCTTGATCGATAATATACTGAATGGTAGGTAATGCTTGAACAATACGATTATCATCAGTTATATCACCTGTATTTTTATCCATCGGTACATTGAAATCAACACGAACTAATACCTTACGTCCTTTTAATTCAACATCTCTCACTGTTTTTTTAGCCATTTTATATTCCTCCTTGTCATTTTTCATTTCCATTCCTATTATAAATCTAGTTGATTGCTATTTCAATTATATTGAGAAAAAAATCACAACTAAAGCGTTTTTATTAACAATTGATACAATGAATATAATATTTCCATCGTTGAACGCAATCTAACTTTATAACGATCACCATTAAAGTTGTTTTTAAAAACATACGTTTGACCGTTCCAATGAACCGCTGTATAGACTAATCCAACTGGTTTTTCTTTAGTACCACCTGTAGGTCCCGCTATTCCTGTGACGCTAAGTCCGATATCAGCGTGACTTGTTTCTTTTACACCTATTGCCATTTCTCGCGCTGTTTCTGAAGAAACAGCCCCACAACGCAACAAGGTTTCTTTTTTAACACCCAATCTCTTTTCCTTTGCTACATTACTATAAGTCACCATCGCCTCTTTTAAGACGGCAGAACTTCCTGAAACATCAACAATTGATGAAGTCACCATCCCACCTGTACAACTTTCAGCGATTGCCAGAGTAAGTGATTTTTCTGTTAGTATTTTGACAATTATTTCTTGAAGACTATTTGACCAATCTCCAATGATATAATCCTTTAAATAACTTTCAAAAGATTGACAACAATGATTAAAACTATCTTCATTGCCTTCTTTAGAAACTGATAGCATATAATCAATTGTTCCAACAGAAGCATATGGAGCAATCTTAATATTTGGATATTTTTGATATAAGGGTTTAATCATTGTTTCAGCATTTGATTCACCAATATGCATTAAACGATACTGTTTCTTCAATACTTCCCCATTGATTTTATTTTTTAAATATGGGATAACTTCATCTATTAACATAGGTTCTAATTCTTTTGGTGGTCCGGGTAAATTAATGATAACTTTTTCTTTATTTTCATAAATCATTCCTGGTGCTGTACCATTGTTATTTCTTATCACTGTTGAATTTTTAATGAAGTGAGCTTGTTTAATATTAATATCTGGCATTTTTCGATTCATTTTTTCGTAGATACTTTTTAAATGATCTAATTCATGAGGATATAGCACCATTTCTTCATGAAAATAGGTGGCACATACTTCTTTTGTTAAATCATCAACTGTTGGACCTAAACCGCCTGTTGTTATAACAACATTAGCATTTTGATAAAGATAAGATAAACCATTTAAAATCTCTTCAGTTTCATCTCTTACCGCTAAGTGTCTAGAAACAATTAACTGATTCGTTTCCAAAATTTTTGCCAAATACGATGCATTCGTATTTACTATTTTACCACTAACTACTTCATCACCAATCGTTAAAATTGCTACTTTCATAATTTCTCCTTATTTTCGCCAACATTCTAATTCTTTATTAAAATATCTGCTTTGATCTTTCTTTTTATATTTTAACTCAAAGTCATGTAATACTTCAAGAACTTTACCACTTAGTAGCACAATAACAATAATATTAACTAACGCAGCTATCCCAATACCCATATCAGCTAAACTCCATGCAAAGTCAGTGTTAAAAATTGAACTCAAAAATATTATTGACAAAAAGACACATTTATATATAAAATTTGCAATTTTATATGTCTTTTTTGATTTGAATATAAATATTAAATTTGATTGTGCATTATAAAAACCACTAAATAATGATGTATACGCAAAAAAGAATAATGCAATTGTAACAAAAAAAGTTCCCCAATTGTTAAAGACTGTATTAATGGCTTCTCCCACATATTCACCATAATGAAGTCCTTCAACACCAACATAGAGAGTTTTTCCTTCATCAATAATGTTATAACAGTTTGTGACAAGAATCATAAAAGCAGTCGCACTACAAATGATAATTGTGTCTATAAACACACAAAAAGTTGATATTAGTCCTTGTTTTGCTGGATGGGTTACATTACTTGATGCTGAAATATTCGATGATGAACCAACTCCCGCTTCATTAGAAAATAAACCTCTACGCATCCCATAACTAATCGCACTCCCTAAAATGCTTCCATATATCGCATCTTTTTTTAACGCATTGTTTATAATCAATAAAAAGACATTATCTATTTGTGTGAAATGAACTAAAATAATAACAGTAGCAACGATAATGTAAAAAACAGCCATAAATGGAACAACCACTTCAGCAACATGGACAATCCTTTTGGAGTTACCAAAAATAATAAAACCGATTGTAAGAGTAACAAACAAACCAATGATTAACTTTGGAAAGGTGAATGTTGTATGGATAGTGGAAGAAATTGTTGCTGATTGTATGGTTGGCATAAATAAACCTAGACAAATAAAAAAAACAAAGGAAATAATATGCGCCCACAATGGAGAGCCTATACCTTTTAGTATATAATAAGCGGGACCTCCGCGATATTCACCATTCACTTCAATTTTATACATTTGTCCTAAGGTATTTTCAACAAACGCTAATACAGAACATAGAACAGCTGTTATCCACATCCAAAATATAGCGCCAGGACCTCCATACATTATCGCAATTGAAACCCCAACAATATTCCCTGTTCCTACATGATTAGCAAGAACCAAAGAAATTGATTGAAAAGAAGAAATCTTTTCTTTGTCTTCATTCTTTTCAAACAATAACTTAGGCATTAATTTTAAAAATCGTAATTGTACAAACCTTGTTCGAATTCCATAGTAAACACTAGCTACTAATAATAAAATGATAAGTGGCCAACCCCAGATAATTTTATTCACAATGTAGTCCATATAAAACCTCCATAAATACCTTAACTATCACTATCTTATTCATGAAGGTAGTTAAATTATGTTATTTTCTCTAGATAAAAAAATCAGCTATATAAATAACTGATTTTTCGACCTAATATACTAAAGGACTGCTGGTTCAACGACTAATTCTTTTTCAGTTGCATTCAAATAAGCCTCTACTCCAAAAGGAATCATATAATTTGGAGAAACGTGTCCTGCTTGAAAATTAGCGATCGTTGGTTTATTTAAAGGTTTAATATATTGTTTAATTAAGTCTTCTATTGTAAATCCATTTTCTTCTTCAAGACACTTTGTAAATTTCCCTATAATGAACCCGCTACATTCCTCTAATTTATGCATTAATCTAAGGTGAGCAAGCATTGAGTCTATACGATAAACTTCTTCATTGATTTCTTCAAAAAATAGAATTTTTCCTTTTGTATCTATTTCATAATCCGTACCTAATGTAGAAACTAAAACCGAAAGATTCCCTCCAATAATAGGCGCTTTAATCTCTCCTTCTACAACACATACCAATTCTTCATTATCAGGATTGATATAAGAAACTTTTTCTTTTCCTGTTAATAATGCTTTAGCATATTGATAAGAATCTTTACTTATTCCTCTCTCAAACTCACCAATTAGCATTGGACCATGAAATGTAACAAGATTTGCTTTTTGATTCAATGCGATATGGGCAGCTGTTACATCACTATAACCAATAAAAAACTTAGGATGTTTTTTTATTAAATCGTAATCAATTTTATCAAGAACTCGAATCGCTCCATATCCACCTTTTATACAGACAATCCCATCTACTTGATCATTAGCAAACATGTTGTTTAAATCATTGACTCTTGTTTCATCACTCCCTGCTAAATAACCATATCGTTCATAACAGGACTTACCTACAACAACATTAAATCCCATGTCCTTTAATTTTTTAATAATTCCATCTACCCTATCTTCATTTAATGATCCTACTGATGAAATATTAATAATCCCTAAAGTATCTCCCTTTTTTAATGCTTTTCCTTTTAACATCTTATCACCTCAACCTTTTCATTTAACTTCATATCATTTAGAATTATATGTCTATAAAAAAAATCAGCCACAGTGTGGCTGATTCATAAATATTATTTATTTATTAAGTCACCGAAGTGTTTAGCAGTACGAACTAATTGAGCTGTATAACTCATTTCATTATCATACCAAGCAACTGTTTTAACTAATTGTTTTCCATCAACTGTAATAACTTTAGTTTGTGTTGCATCGAATAATGAACCATATGTAATTCCAATAATATCACGTGAAACAATTGGATCTGTATTATATCCAAATGATTCATTACTTGCTTCTTTCATAGCAGCATTGATTTCATCAAGAGTAACTTCTTTTTTCAATACTGTAGTTAACTCAGTTAATGAACCTGTAATTACTGGTACACGTTGAGCAGCACCATCTAATTTTCCATTTAATTCTGGAATAACTAAACCAATTGCTTTAGCTGCACCTGTTGAATTAGGAATGATACTCATTGCTGCAGCACGTGCTCTTCTTAAATCACCTTTTCTATGAGGTGCATCTAGTGTGTTTTGATCATTTGTATAAGCATGGATTGTTGTCATGAATCCTTCAACAATACCAAATTTATCATTTAATACTTGAGCCATTGGTGCTAAACAGTTTGTTGTACATGATGCACCTGAAATAACTGTTTCAGAACCATCTAAGATTTCATGGTTAACATTGTATACAACTGTTTTTAAATCACCTTTTGCTGGAGCTGAAATAATTACATGTTTTGCTCCTGCAACAATGTGCGCTTCTGCTTTTGCTTTATCAGTGAACATTCCTGTACATTCAATAACAACATCTACACCTAATTCTCCCCAAGGTAATTGCTTAGGGTCTCTTTCAGCATAAATAGTTACTTCTTTTCCATCAACTACAATTGATGATTCTTTTGCTTCCACTGGTAATTCAAATCTACCTTGAGCTGAATCATATTTTAATAAGTGTGCTAATGTAGAAGCATCTGTTAAATCGTTAATTGCAACGATTTCAAATTCTGGGTCATTAAACATTAAACGGAAAGCTAAACGTCCGATACGTCCAAATCCATTAATTGCTACTTTAACTGCCATTAGAATTCCTCCTTAAATTATTGAATCTGTGAATTACTTCACATATTTCTAATTCCTATTTTATTTTACTACTATTGATTTGTTTTTTCAAGTAGATAGTAAAATGAAAGCGTAGTCATTTTTATTTATTTAGATAATTTTTAACTAATTGACTCACCTTAGCCATATCAGCTCTTCCTTTTACTAGAGGCGATAAGGTACTCATCACTTTTCCCATATCTTTTATACTTGTGAAATTACTATCAACAACTATTTTTTCAATTAAATCTATAATTTCTTTTTCTTCTAATTGTTTTGGAAGATAGGTTTGTAAAATATCTAATTGTACCTTTTCTTTTTCTACTAAATCAGCCCGTTCAGCCTTTTCATACTCAATAATTGAATCTTTTCTTTGCTTGACTTCTCTAGCAACAACAGCAATTTCTTGTTCTTCTGATAACTTATCAACCATTAATTTTATTTTCTCATTCATCAGTGTTGTTTTAATTAATCGTATTGTCTCTAGTTTCGTCTTATTTTTATTTTTCATGGCTTCTTTAAGATCGAGATTAATTTTATCTAACAACATTATTATTTCACCATCTCTTTTAATTTATTACAATTTAGAAACTATTAATATTATTAATAAAATACAATTATTTATTAAAATAATTTTGAAAACAAATTATTTATTAAAATAATTTTGAAAACAAATTATTTATTAAAATAATTTTGAAAACAAATTATTTATTAAACATTATTTTTTCATTTCTAAACATTTTTTGAATTAAGAATATCAATACTACTGTATAACCAATTGTAGACCCAATCGTTATTAACCAATTAGTTACTGTTAAATCAAATTGGAAAGCAGCTTTTAAAGCAACCACTACATTATATATTGGGATAAGATAATTAGTATAATCTTTTGATATATTTTGATTAAACATATTGAAGAACGCTGCACCCATAACCACTAAATATAGAGGCATAACTAATGTTCCCGCTTCTTTTATTGATTTTGAGTAAGTTGATACGATTACAATAAGGGCAACAAAGAACAATACTGTTGCAAGCATGATCGTTAATATCATCCCATAATCAGAAATAGCATAACTTACAGTCTCAAGTGATTCGCTTCCCTCATTTAGTTTCGCAAATTGTGGTAAAACTGCTAATAATCCTAGGAAAGAGGTTAAAGAACTTAACACGGCAATAATCGCAATACTAATAATTTTACCAATAGCTAGTTGGCTTCTCTTAATTGGAGTTACTAATAAAGTCGCTATGGTACCACGTTCTTTTTCACCAGCAACAGATTCAATACCAATTCCCATAGCGCCTGCCATTAAATAGATTACAAGAAGAAGTGGTAGAATCATTCCTAAAATTGAACCTTTTGCTTTTTCAACATCACCTTGAGGTGCTCCTACTGCTTCAAATACATCCAATAAATCCAAATCAACTCGAGTTCCTGCAATCTTTGTTTCATATTCAGATAAGGTCATCGTGTATTTTAAATAAGTACTTTGTGAATAGGTACGATTGATATTATAGTACATATTGATTTTTGGAAGGGTGTCTGTTGTATTTTCCTCTACTTGATTAACAAAATTCTCTGGAAACTCTATTATTAAATCAATTTCTTGATTTTTTAATCGTTCGATTAAATCTTCTAAATCATTAGAACTAACAGGATTAATATTTGATTTCATAGGTAAATCAGCATTTAAAAATTCAAGAAAAGCTTTTGCTTCCTTTTCTTCATTCACAATCTTTTCTGGTGAATTAACAACATAAACAATCGCTGTGTATTCTTCTTCTTTTTTAGTTTCATTCTCTGCTGACATTCCCATTAATCCATATATTAAATAAATTGATAATGGGGGTAATAAGAATAATGAAAAAATAATACGTTTATCTGTAAATACTCTCTTTAATTCTTTTTTAACAATAGTCCATATATTATTCATTATAATGCACCTCCATCTTCTTCTTTTGCTTTCTTATATATTTTAAAGAATGCATCTTCTAAATCTGTTGAATTTGTATCAGCTATTATATCTTTTAAAGATCCAACTTTTCTAATTTTACCATCTATAATAATTCCAATACGATCACATAATTTAGCTGCTAATGTCATAATATGCGTTGATACAATAATCGTTTTACCTTCATTACGTAATTCAAGTAAATAATCTGTTACTGTTCGAGCTGTTAAAATATCAAGACCATTGGTTGGCTCATCAAAAATAATAATATCAGGGTCATGAACAAGTGAAACAGCAATCGATGTTTTTTGTTTCATCCCTGTTGATAATTGACTTACCTTTATTTCCGCAAATTCTTCAATCCCAAATTTCGAAAACAATCTTTCTTTATTTCTTTCAATCGTTTCCTCATCTAACCCATGTAAACGACCAAAGAAATTAAATAAATAATTTGGCGTGAAATGATCTTCTAGTTTTAATTCACTCGTTAAAAATGATAAATAACCTCTAGCTCTATCATCTTCAGTCACGACACTAACTTTTTCATCCCCTATGAAAACATCTCCGCTATCAGGCTTAATGAGGGTTGATACACAGCGTAATGTCGTTGTTTTACCGGCACCATTTGGACCCAATAAACCAAATATCTCACCAGGCATCACTTCAAAACTAACACCATTTGCGGCGATTTTTTTAGATTCTTTAGTATTTTCTAATTTCATTTGTTTTTTACTTAATCGGTAAGTTTTTGTTAAGTTTTCTACTTTAAGCATAATATCACCTCTTTTTATAATCACTTCATAAGTATAAAATAAGTAATTCTATAATGCAACAGAATGGAATATTTTTGTAAAAATCTCAAATAAGTATTTAAATTTCTCTATATATTCCATATTTTTGTATTTATATTATATCATATTTTAACCTTTTAAATAGATATGATTGAAATTATATCGATATTCATATAAAATATAGTTAATACGAGAGGTGAAAGTATGAAATGTATAATCGCACAAAATCAAAAACATTTTTATGACCAAGTCATTGTAAGAAGTGAAGTTTTTGTAATTGAGCAAAAAGTACCAATTGATGAAGAAATCGATAACCTTGATGCTATAGCTCTTCAATTTATCGTATATGATGAAGAAAAACCCGTCGGTGCTGCTAGATTCAGAATAGTAGATGGATTAGGTAAGATTGAACGTGTTTGTGTATTAAAGTCTTATCGCAAAAAAGGTGTCGGTAAATTAATCATGAATACAATTGAAGATTATGCTAGAAAGCAAAGAATACATCAAATGATTTTAAATGCCCAATTAACCGCAATCCCTTTTTATAAACAATTCGGTTATACCGACCATGGTGAAATCTTTTTAGATGCAAACATTGAACATAAAGCAATGCATAAAGCCCTATAAATTACGAAAGAGATAAGCGAACACTTATCTCTTTATTTCTTTCTAGATTTAATCATCTTTATCCCTAGGATCATATGGTTTATTAAAATAATTTCTTAAACTACTTAATATTAAGGTAAGTTCTACCAGGAATGTCGCCATGATTCCAATAAAATAATAACCATATCCAATCGCTATCCCAATCATAGACGCTGCCCACAAACTCGCCGCTGAAGTTAATCCACTGATTGTCTTTTTCTCATGAAGGATCGTACCCGCTCCTAAAAAACCAATACCTGATACAACTTGTGCACTCAATCGTACTGGATCGGTCCTAATAATTGCTTTTCCCTCTGCCATCTCTATTGCTCTTTGAACCGTCTCAACACCAACCATTGTCACAACAGCAGACCCAAGACATACTAAAACATAAGTTCTAAAACCAACAGGCTTTTTATGTCTTTCTCTTTCAAAACCAATAATACCACCAGCAATAAAAGCTAGTAACATCCTCAATGCATATTCTAATTCTGTAGCTCCTGACATAAAAATCACCCCTTTTTACTTTCTATACATCATATTTTAACACAAAATTAACACAATTTTAACATAAAATTAATCAAAAATTAATATTTTTAATCTCCTTATTCATAATTTTTATATAAAATTTATAATTTAATTAATATTTTTAATATTTTTTATTAAATTTATTAATTTTTTTAATATTTATATTGATTTTTTTAAAATCATTGCATATAATAGAATTGTAAAGAGTTTTGGAGGTGTCTGTATGAACGAAATAGAACCAGTTCGCAAAAGTCGAAAACGACATGGTACATTCTTAAAAATATACATCAAGACAGATGATATAAAATTAAATATCATTCCTATCCCATTATGGCTTGCAAAAGGAACGATATCTTTCATTTTACGTACTATAAAATTATTTATGCGATTGAGTAAAAAAGAGTTTGATAGTTTTTCAACAAGTGATATCAATGAAGTATTAACCGGAGTCAAATCTATTATCAAAGAAATTAGACGATATCCACCATTTAGTATTGTGGAAATCGAAACCGGTGATACGAAAATCTCTATCAGAACAAAATAAAGGAGTCAAATCATGAAGAAATATGTGTTAAGTAAATGTCCTGTATGTGAAGGGCAATTAAGTGTAAAGTCATTATATTGTACAAATTGTAATACTGAAATCAATGGTGCTTTCACTCTTAACAAGTTCAACTATTTAACAAAAGAACAATTATCTTTTGTAGAAATATTTGTCAAAAATCGTGGGAGTATAAAAGATGTTGAAAAAGACTTAAATATTTCATATCCCACGGTAAGACGCTTATTAGATGAAGTCATTGTTGCTTTAGGTTATAAAACATCTAAAACAGTTAATGATGTGAATCGCATGGAAGTATTAGCTCAACTTGAGCGAGGTGAAATTACAGTTGATAGTGCAACTGAATTACTTAATAAATAAGGAGGAATCATTTATGAATGATGAAGTAAAAAAAATCTTGAATATGGTAGAAAGTGGTAAAATTTCAGTTGAAGATGGTGAAAAACTCATTTCTAGTTTAGGAAACGAAACAACTGCAGTAAAAAACTATTCACCAAGTACAAAAAAGTTTATTAAAGTAGAAGTCTATAATAAAGATGATGATATTAACGAAGAAGAAACAAAAGTGAAAATTAATATTCCATTAAATCTAGCTAAAACGATGCTACGAATGAATTCTATTAAAAATCAAATTAGCTTGAACGCTGACGATATTACAATCGATTTTGATGAAATCATTAGTTTATTAGAAAATGATGTTGATGGTGAATTAGTTAATATCGAATCAAATACAGCAAGAGTTCGAATTTGGATTGAATAATGTAAAAAACACATATGAAAATTTTTCATATGTGTTTTTTATTGTTTAATTTTCTATAAATTGTGATTTTATTTTTTCAATTATCGCATCATTAATCATTGGTTTTTCTTTTCGTTTTAACATACTAGATAGAATTCCTTTAGTTGCTAATTGATAATTTTTTAATCCTTTATTTTCTTTATCTAAGCATTTATTAATTTCCTGAATCTCCTTTAATTCTTTTTTTATTGCTTTATAATCTTTTTGTATTTTATCTAATTTATTCTTTAAGTTCCCATTATCTTTTTTTAATAAATCACTTACTTTTGTTAAATTATTATTACTCCTTTCAAACACCTTTAACTTCAGTTTATAATCTTCTAGATTTTTCTTTAGTTCTAATATCTCCTCTTTTTTTTGAATAATTACTTCACTTAAACGAAGCATCTTCATATGATATAAATCATGTTTTTCTTGCTTTTTTTGTTCTTCTTGAAGTAATTCATAAAAATAATTCTTATCAAACATTTTTATTTGATTAATAAAATCTTTTTTATAATAATTATAAACCTTTCGAGATATTAAATACACTTCTTTCATACATTTAATGAATTCATCAAAATTAAAATCAAGCACATTCTCATGTTTATAATGATTTCCACAGGTATTAATTAACTTTAATTGTTCTAGGTTTTCATACTCTATACGTACTAAACAAAATTTAATAATCTGATTGTTTTTCAAACAATCTCCTAAAGTTGTCTGATGTAAACAAAAATTCTCCCTTTTACTAATATATCTAAATAAATGTTCTAAAAATGCCTGCATTTCAACAAAAACATTACCATGTGTATTTTTCAAAGCATCTTCTATCATTAAGTATCTTTTAAATAGATCTTGATTTAACTCTTTTAAAAATAGAAAATCCTCATTTTTACTCATACCAATTCCCCCTCAAAATAATAAATATATTATTATAATTATATTAAACTGACTAATAATATAAAACTCTTTTTTTGTTTTATCCACAACAAACATTAAAAAACTTAGTTAAAAATACATACTTAACTAAGTCTTTTAATAGGTAATTTAATTAAGTTTATTTACAAATGGATATTAATAATTCTCTCAACACTTTACAAGCAACTGCAGTAGAAGCACCCGTTTGATCATAATGAGGAGATAATTCCATCACATCAGCACCGACTACATTTAACTCTCTAAATTTTAAAATAGCTGTTAGTAATTCATGAAAACTTATACCACCTGGTTCTGGTGTACCAGTGCCTGGAAATACTGATGGGTCCATAACATCATAATCAATCGTGATATACACAGGTTTACCTTTTAATTTCGCTATGGTCTCATCTAATCCTTGTGTATTATATTTGGTTTGAATGACATGTTTTTTTGCCCATTCAAATTCATCTTTAGCACCTGAACGTATTCCAAATTGATATATTCTATTATCTCCAAGCATTTCCCATGCACGATATAATACATTTGCATGTGATAATTTATGATCATAATATGTATCTCTTAAATCAGTATGAGCATCAAAATGAAGAATATGTAAATCAGGATATTTCTGTGCAACTGCTTTAATTGTTCCAATTGATAAAGAATGTTCTCCACCAATCATCACAGGTAATTTACCATCATCTAATACCTGGTTAGTAAAATCAGAAATTTTGTCTATCATTGCTTTCACATTTCCTATATCTGGCACTAAATCACCTGAATCAAAAATGTTGAAATCCGTTATCTCTTTATCTTGATAAGGACTATAGATTTCTAAGCCATACGATTCATTGCGGATGACCATTGGGGCAAATCGAGTACCAGGACGGAATGAAGTGGTTCCATCAAATGGCGCCCCAAACAAAACTGTTTTGGCATCATTATACTCTGCATTACAAAATAAAAATGTTAACGTACTTTTTTCCATTCTTTTCCTCCGTATTTATAACTAATATACTAATATATTAATAAACTCATTTGTTAAATCTTCTGGACCTGTAATTAAACTTCCTTTTTCCTTTGAATAGATAATATACTCAATAGCGTCTTTACTAATTACCTCACCTGGAGCTATCACAGGAATACCAGGAGGATAACACATAACAAACTCTCCACTTACAAATCCTTCACTTTCCGTAAATAAAACAGGCATTTTACGAGCATAGAAGGCTTCTCTTGGAGAAATTGAAACTTCAGGAAGTATAAACTCTGCTTTAGCACCTTTTTTCTTATCAGATTGGTATTTTCCTTTAATATCCTTTAAAGCAGCGACTAATTTATCTATATTTTCAATTGTATCTCCTAAGCTTATTATACACATGAAATTGTTAGCATCACCATACTCAATTAATATATGATATTCATCACGTAAAATACTCCCCATCTCAAATCCTGATAAACCGATATTAGAAACATTAATACTTAGTTTAGTGACATCATAATCGAAAATAGTATCACCATTAATTAATTCTCTTGAGAATACAATATAACCACCAATTTTCTCTATTTCATTCCTAGCATAATTCGCTAATTCAGTTGCTCTATTAACCATTTCTTTTCCTTTTTCCACTAATTGTTTTCTCGCTAAATCAAGGCTTGTCAGTAATAAATAAGATGAACTAGTTGTTAGTGTAATATTTATTATATTTCGAACATAATGTGGATTTATTTTTTCATTGCGAACAAGTAAAACGGAACTTTGTGTTAAAGAACCACCTGTTTTATGTAAACTTAAGGCACACATATCAGCACCTAATTGCATTCCACCACAAGGAGAATTTTCACCAAAGTAAAGATGGGTTCCATGTGCTTCATCAACTAAAACAAGCATTTCATATTCATGAGCTATTTTTACAATTTCTTTTATATTCGAACAAATTCCATAATAAGTTGGATTAATGATGAAAATTGCTTTAGCATCTGGATTTTCCTCTATCGTTTGTTTAACATCTAAAACAGATATTCCTAAAGAAATACCAAATTTATGATTAACCCCAGGATTAATATATACGGGTATAGCACCACTAAGAATTAAGGCATTAATGGCTGATTTATGTACATTACGAGGTAAAATAATTTTTTCTCCTTCCATACAAGCAGCCATTACCATGGCTTGTACAGCCGAAGTTGTCCCATTAACCATTAAAAAAGCATCATCTGCCCCAAAAGCTTCTGCCATTAATTTTTCTGCTTCTCTTATAACACCTGTTGGATGCATTGCATAATCAATTGTTTTTGAAGAATTCACATCATACTCACATGTTCTAGACCCAATAAACTCTTGTAGTAGAGCATTTCCTCTACCTCTTTTATGACCAGGTACATCAAAAGGAATTGTGTCATCTTCAATTAATTTTTTTAAAGCTAGATAGATAGGCGCTTTATTTTGGTCTAATTTCATTTTATTTCTCCTTCGTGCAAAACTTCTTGTCTAGTTAAAAATATGTTGTTTTATTACTTATACCATTAAATTAGAAGATATAATTATTATTTTTAAATAGCTACAAATAAAAAAAAGAATGATTACATATATAGTTTATAATCATTCTTAATAATTATTAATATTCAATTTCATAAAACATAACTGTAGCATCTTTATATTTTGTATTTAAGATGCTTTCTTCAGTTAAAAAGAAAGATTCTTTAGGGAATTCATTAAAACCAAGATTAATAAACATCTGCATAATATTATCATTATTAATTATCACAAAAACTTTATTCATATTTTTCTGTTTCAAATTTTCAAAAAACTTTTCATACATTTCAACTAGATATATTTCTTCTACATCTCTATCAAAAATAAAATAACGAATTAAAGCTTTGTTTCTAAACATTTCAAAAGTAATCATCCCAACAATTTCTTCATCACTAACAATGATAACCGCGTTTTCAAATAAATCTTCTTCAATCTCTCCTAGTGTATGTACACCTTGAAGAAAATCCATTACTTGTTCATAATCATTTGGTTCATATATTTTTACTACTTTTTTCTGTTCCATGAAAATCCCTCCCCCTAAAGAATATGAGAAGCACTTCCTATTTATAACCTAATAATTCTTTTATTTTTTCAACTATCAAAAAAGAATATGATATATTTGTGTCTTCTGTAGGATAGTCCCCATTATTTGTAGCTAAATCTACAAGACATAATGGCGGAAATAAGACACACCACCAATTGTCGCCTTCCCCTTCACCTAAAACAATATACACAGCTTCATATTTTCCAGCAGGATATAGTTTATTATTATAAACTTTCTTTGGAAAATAAGTTACTCCATAATCAACATAGTAATTAGTATCCACTTCATTCTCACTAAGGACGTTTGCAACTGTAGACTTAATTTCTTCTAAATTGTCATAGATAACAAGACGCGCTTCATATGGGTCATTAATATCTTTGACTAAAGGAGAAATCGTCTGAATAACTTCATCTCTAACCTTTAATTTAATTTCTTGATCAAATGAATCATTACTATTAGCAATTATGCGTAACCGAATAGCTTCCTCTGGTATATTTGAACTTTTAGATTGAGCAAAATTAATTTTATCGTTCATGCTAATAATTATCCCAAACAATAAAACTAACAATGTGATTCCGCGACGCATATAGTCACCTACCTTTCATACTCATTATGAAATAAAGTAGGTGAAAATATTCAATTATTCTTCAATCATTGTTAACCAATTTAAAATATCATGATAAACTTCATTCTTATTTGTTTCATTTAGTATTTCATGGCGAGCGCCACTATATAATTTAAATTCTACACGAGATAGATGATTTCTTAAAACACGATATAATGCTTTGATCCCTTCACCATAATTTCCCACGGGATCTTGATCTCCTGAAACGATTAAGATAGGTAATTGAGGATTTATTTTTTCCATATTTTTGGTTTTACTTAATTGTAGTAACCCTCCAAAGAAGTCATAATAAAATCGAGATGTACAAGTATATCCACAATTTTCATCGGAAACGTAAAGATCTACCATCTTTTCATCACGACTTAACCAATCATAAGCAGTACGATTAGGAACAAAATGTTTATTAAAACTACCAAATGATAATTTTTCTAGAAACTTAGCCTCTTTTCTTTCCCCTTTAAATATACAAGCTAATTTACTCATCAAACGACCTGCTTTTAAGGACTTGGTACCATAGTTACTACCACTTAAGACAACACCATCTGCTTTATCATATAATTGAATGTATCGCTGTGTCACAAAAGAACCCATACTATGTCCAAGTAAATATATTTTTTCATTAGGGTATTTCTCTTTAATATAAGAAACAACGACATTCATATCATAAACCATCTTATTAAAACCATCAATTCCTAAATAACCTTTATTTTCATTCATTAAAATAGATTGACCATGACCACGATGATCATAAGTGTATACAGAATATCCGTTTTTATTTAAAAATAAAGCAAAATCTTCATATCGATTACTATGTTCACACATCCCATGGATACACAATACGATTCCTTTCATTTTATCAATTACATAATCATTCACATATAGTTGAAGATCATCCGCACCTATCAACTTAAAACTCATACTATCTCTCCTTTTTATTTATTATTCCTATTTTAGCATACAAACATCACCTGATTCAAATTAATAAACAGAAAAAAAAACAAATACCTTAGTGATATTTGTTTTTTTAACATCTATTTATTTAATACTTGTTGAATCATTTCCTTTTCTATTGATCCTTCACGTATAATTTTTATTTCATCATTTAAAATCGTGACAACAGTTGAAGGTATCTGAATATCCGTTTTCCCCCCATCAATAATAATATCTATATTATCGCCTAGTCGCTTAATGACATCACTAGCATCATTTAGACTCTTATTACCAGATAGATTAGCACTTGTTGTTGCCAAGGGTCCAACTTTTTCAAGGATTTCTAATGCAATCTTATGATTAGGTATTCTAACACCAATTGTTGGAAGGTTACTTGTTACAAAATCAGGTACTTCCTCTTTTTTTGGTAGTATCACCGTTAAAGCACCGGGCATAAAATGATTAATTAATAACTCCATTTGCGGAGGGATTTCTTTTACCACTTGTAAAATCTGTTGTTTATTTGCACATAAAACAGCTAAGGGCTTATGGCCTGGTCTGTGTTTTGTTTGATATATTTTATTAATTGCTTCGATGCTAAATAAATTAGCACCTATTCCATAGACTGTATCCGTTGGAAACGCAATAATATCAGTATTTTTATAATTTAATAATGCCTCTTTAAGTATATTAGTTTGATATACTTTAGCCATAAAATCACCTTATAAGTTATTTTTTTATTAAAGATTTACCAGTCATCTCTTTTGGTTGACCTACACCTAACACTTCTAACATCGTAGGTGCGATATCTCCTAAATTACCACCTTCACGAATTTCTATTCCCTTTTCAGTAATAATTAAAGGTACTGGGTTTGTTGTATGAGCAGTGAAAGCTTTACCATCTTCAGCAATTAGTTTTTCAGCATTTCCATGGTCAGCAGTAACAATCGCTACGCCACTTTTTTCAACAATTTTATTAACAACTTTACCTAAACAGGTATCAACAGCTTCAACTGCTTTGACCGCTGCAGGAATAACTCCTGTATGACCAACCATATCACAGTTAGCATAATTTAAAATGACCATATTTAAGTCATCTCTATCTAATTCTTTTAATACCGCATCTGTCACTTCAAATGCACTCATCTCTGGTTTTAAATCAAAAGTCGCTACTGCAGGAGAATCAATTAGGACTCTTTTAGATCCTGGAATTTCTTTATCGATACCTCCATCAAAAAAGAATGTAACGTGTGCATATTTTTGAGTTTCTGCGATTCTTAATTGTTTTAATCCTATATGAGATACATAATCTCCTAATGTGTTATGTAAATCTTGTAGTCCAAATGCAACTTCACCTTTTACACTTTCAGCATAATGCATCATACAAACAAAACATACATTACGAGGACCTTTTGAAGCATCAAGCACTGCTTTACCAGCTTTGGCATATTTCGCTACATTATCTGGATTAGAAACAGCAGTTGCGATTTGAATTGCACGGTCTGGGCGGAAATTAGCAAAAATAACCGCATCATGTTCATTAATCATTCCTTCTTCTTTAACCACAAAAGGAACAACAAATTCATCCACAATACCTTTTTCATAAGAAGTTTCAATTCCTTCTTTGGCGCTATTAAATTTAAGTCCTTGAGCTAAAGTCATCGCATCATAGGCAAGTTGTGTTCTTTCATAGTCTTTATCACGGTCCATCGCGTAATAACGACCTGAAACCGTTGCGATTTCACCTAAACCAATTTCTTTCATTGCCTTTTCTAATGATTCAACATATCCAATTGCTGATTTAGGTGGTACATCTCTACCATCCAAAAATGCATGAACATAAACTTTTTCTATATTTTGTTGCTTTGCCATTTCAATTAAAGCAATTATATGATTAATATGTGAATGTACTCCACCATCTGATAATAAACCAAAAATATGTAATTTTGATTGATGTTCTTTTACATAATCAGTGGCTTTTAAAAATTCTTTATTATTAAAGAAACTTTTCTCTTTTATTGACTTATTTATTCTTGTTAATGATTGATACACGATTCTTCCTGCACCAATATTTAAGTGACCAACTTCACTATTTCCCATTTGTCCTTCTGGTAATCCAACTGCCTCACCACTAGCATTTAAAGTTGAATGAGGATAGTCAGCAATTAGTCGATCAAAATTAGGTTTTTTCGCTAAATCTATCGCGTTTCCTTCATATTTAGGTCCATATGCAAATCCATCTAAAATAATGAGTGCTACTAAATTATTATTCATTTTAAACAAACCTCCTTATTACAGTTAATAGTATACATTTATAACTTGCTTTTTACAAGATAAAAGCCTATTTTATCATTATGTAAACGTTATATTTCTCGTATAGTTATATTGTTTATTTTTTTTTAATTTACATACACTATATAATGTTTATACAAGAATCAATCTTATAAAACATTTAAAATATTTCTTAATCATAAATAGATTATACACGAAGGGAGTTACCTTTAAAATCATGAATAAAACCAATAGAAATCAAACTAGTAAATTAAATCAATTATTAAATATTTTAAAACCAAAAATTAAAACGAAGCAAGTTTATAATTATACCGTTCCTGACTTATGGAATGCATGGGATTATGATGAAAAGAAAATAACCAAAACACCTTGGGGTGAACTAATTGTCAATCCTTATCACTTTTATCATGAAGTCATTAAATCTTATATTTTACCTAAAGCTAAAAAAAATATTGATTACAGTCAACCAATTCATCAAATATTTCCAATTGAACATTCCAAGGATTATTCCTATCTTGGGGGAGATTGGATAAAAAAAAGTGTTGTTTATTCTATGATGATTCGTGCATCTACTTCTTGGGATCATGACAGAAGTGGTCAATTAGATCATAGTAATCTCTATCAATTAAAAGAAACTGGAACATTTATTAAAACATTAGTATTACTTCCATTACTAAAAAAAATGGGGGTTGATGTAGTTTACATGTTACCAATCTCTAAATTTTCCTTAAAAGATAAAAAGGGAGAACTCGGTTCTCCTTATGGTGTTTCTAATCTATTTGAGTTAGATCCTAATTTAAAAGACCCAATTAGTGGAGATAACTTTACTGTTGATGATGAATTTCAAGCATTTGTCGAAGCCTGTCATATACTAGACATGAAAGTAATGATTGATATCATCCCCCGTACAAATGCGGTTGAAAATGATTTAATTTTAGATCACCCAGAATGGTTTTATTGGATTAAATGTGAAGAATACAATGACTATTTTCCACCTTCGGTCCCTTCATTAGGACCTATTTTATCTCCAAAACCACAATTTTTAGAACAAGTTTATCAATCACACCATGTATGGAAACACATTCGAAAATTTAGTTTTGATCCAAAAACACTAGACTCTGAAAAATATGAACTAATTGTAGAGGAATACAGACATAACCCAAATCAATCATTTCTAGAGTTAATTAAAAAGTCATATGGAATTCAAATTGCACCAGCTTTTTCTGATCACATTAATGACCCACAACCACCTTGGACGGATGTGACTTTCTTTAGAATGTATTTAGATCATCCAGTATTAACCCATAAAGAGTTAAAAAAACATGTTGGTGATGAAGTTATTCCACCTTATATATTGTTTGATACCATAAAAAATAACTATTATCAGGGTAATCAGCCTAATATAGAACTTTGGGAAACTCTGTCAAATGTGATTCCTTATTATCAAAGCAAATTTGGAATTGATGGCGCTAGAATTGATATGGGACATGCCTTGTCAAATGACTTATTAGATATGATTCTATCTAAAGCACGTCAAATTGATCCTAATTTTTGTTTTATCGCAGAAGAACTAGAATCATCTAACGCCCAAAAAGCACGTGAATCAGGTTATAATATGATTATTGGACCTGGTTTTACAGAGGAACCAAGATTTCAGGATCGTCGATTACATGCTTTTTTATACGATGTACACCATCTATCATGCCCTCTTTTTGCTTGTGGTGAGACACATGATACACCACGCCTAGCAGCTCGCAAAGGAGGACGTAATGCAGCGAAAATGTTAACCATATTAAATATGTTTGTCCCTAATGCTATTCCATTTATTAATTCTGGACAAGAAGTATATGAACTACAACCAATGAATATTGGTCTAGATGCTAGACCTAATGAAAGATATCTTTTAGATCAAAATGATCCTTTTTATGGTAAACTAGCTTTATTTGATAAATATGCTTTTCATTACTTAAATCATATGCGTTGGGATATCGCTGATAACTTAGATATTGTTTCAAGGATTAGGAAACAATATATTGATACAATGGTCGATTTAAACAATTATTATCCGATTGGTTTTGAACATATGAGCATCAATTGTATTGGTTTTGGTTATGTAGAACCACATAAAATAGATCAACAAAACAATAACATCCTACTTATTTTCGCTAATACTGACCCTTACCATGATACCTATTGCCAGGCAAACCTGTATCAAATAAGAGAAGCAGCAAAAAATTATACCAGAAAAGCAAACCAACTCTATTCCCAATATGAACCGGCAAGAGATTTATATGATTTTGATTATAATTTAAACTTAAACCTATACTTAAAACCATCAGAAGTTAAAATTATTAAAATATAGATATTAGAAAAGCTCACTTTGTTTTTAATACAAAACTATATAAAACTGGGATAGACTATAATTTAATAATAAAATTTTTATTGCATTTAATTTCTGATTATAATTGATTTATTTGTATGAGTATTTACATTAACTCATTTAGTTCTTCATTATAAACTAAAATTCCACTATCATTATTAAACCCTTTCTTTTCTACTTCAAATTTCATTTTTTTCTTCCAATTCATGTTTAAGAAATGCATTTTCAAATCTCAACTCGATATTTTCAGTATAAATTACCTTTGCTCGTTCGTAAATTTTCCCTGATATACGCCAACGTGTATAATTCCATAACATTCCTAAACAAAACGACAATACAGCAACAACGATAATGATTAATCTATCCATCAATCTCACCTAGATATGATTTTAATTTTAGAATTACATCAGTATGTTGTTGTATCATTTTCATATCATCTCACTTTCTAAACCAATCAGAATAAGAAGTATCAATAGCACCTAAGTTTGTGTAAATTACTATCAATACCATTAACGCAAAAAAAATCATGTATATAAATGACAATTATTAAATACTTCATATATTTATTTTCTCATAAAACATTTCATGATTATGTCGTTTCTTGTCTTCCAATTCTTGATGAGTTTTATCTTACCATGGTGAAGTACCATCAGCACTATTATAAATATAAACACATGCTAGGATAAAATTCAGATATAATATTTATGCTTTTAATATCTATTATATTATGCCTATCTATGGTATTAATAAATATAAATTCATATTATTAAATTATTCTTTATATTTCAGGATTTATTATTAATAATCTATGGCTTATATCAAGAAAAGTACTCATAATTACTAATATATTAGTAGTAATTAAATATTTGATATTTATCATATTAACCCTATTACTAATAATTTTTATTTTTAATTATTCTATAGATAATGATTATTTAAGACGCCTAAGTTGCATTTAAATCTATTAAGTATTCCTTCACAAACATTTCTTGTTTAGTTTAGCCCTAGCATTCAGCTCCTATAATGAAAAAAGTATCCATATAATAAACTGTACCCTATGTCAAGGACATATTGAAAAAAAGAATATATTATATTATGCTGCTTTAAGCTGATTCCTGAATTCAATAGGAGTCAGCTTATTTAGTTTCCACTGATATCTTTGGTGATTGTAATAGTACATATAATCATCTATTTTTAGTTCTACATCTTTTAATGTTTTACATTCTGAAAAGTCTATATAGTCTTTCATATGGCCAAAGAACGATTCTATAGGTGCATTATCCCAACAGTTACCTCTACGAGACATTGATTGAAGTAAGTTTCTTGACCTCACTTCTTTTGAGAATTTAGGACTTGTATAATGACTTCCTTGGTCCGAATGTATAATGGCATTTTCGGGTAAGTTTATATTGTCTAATTCTTTAACTGTATCCAATACAAAGTCAATTTTAAGATTATTTGATACCTTATAAGCAACTAATTCTTTCGTACTACCATCTAATATGGTAGATAAATATGCGAATCTATTATTATACCTTATATACGTAATATCAGTCAGTAACACCTTATATGGAGACTGCTGATCAAAGTTTCTATTTAAATGATTCTTGTGTACTCTATGGTTTTGATCTGCTTTTAACATCTGCTTATAAGGATCCTGTCTACGTATTTTACATACTAGACCATATTTACTCATAATTCTTCTAATGGACTTCAAATTCATGTTTTCCTTTAAATGCATCTTAATTTGTTTAGCACCATACTTTTTCTTTCCAACCTCAAATACTTCCTTGATGAGTTTAAATCTTTTCTTATCATTTTGTTCCTTTTTCATTCTATTCTTCTTTGATTTTTCTGAATGGTAGTTATAGTAACCACTTCTTGATACTTCTGCCACACTACATAAATAATCTTGTATTCCTGGTCTTCTAGATTTATGGATGACTTTTTGATCATCTCAAATTTATCACTTTTTCTTATTTCTTTCCCATTCCTCCTTTCGCTTTCGTCGAGCTTTTTTAACATATCATTTTCCATTTCTATTAAAGCAATTTTAGCCTTTAATTTCTCAATCTCTTGTTCTTCGGTTTGAATTTCATGCTTATATCTTCCTCGATTATCTTTACGGGAATCATCAAGTGAAACAACGCCTCCGTCATTATAAAGTCTCTTCCATCTAGTTGCACATTGTTCTATTCGTTTCATCCCTATAATATCAACATCAAAACCATGTTCAATAAATATTTGACGTGGTAATTTTCCGCCTCTATATTCATGCATAAAGTCAATCTTGAATTCAAGGGTATAAGTAATAGATTTACTTGACACACGCTTAACATTTGGATTATTTTTTATTAGTTCAATTTCTGTTTCATTAAATACATTAATGCTCATATCCTCTTCTCCTTAATACACACTAAAATTATTATAACATACAAAAATACAGATACTTTTTTAAATATTTAATTATTTATTTATTCATATGGTAACATTGTGTGATCAGTGTATTCGAAATGATCATTTCTCAACCAATCAGAATAGATAGGATAATCAATAATTACTCCATCCCATTTTGTTATTTCTATATCGGTTCTTGAACCCTGTTTATATAAATGACCATCTTCATCATGTTCATAATTGTTGTAAGTATATATTCTAATATGTACTTTCCCATCATTATTTTCTCTAGCAAAATAATGGACTTGATCTATTATTGAAGTATGCCTGCTTCCATCCATTCTAAAAAGATTTTGGATAGTTGCAAGCATTGTTACTTGTAAATCTCTGGCAAAGTTTATTGCACTTCTATAATCATCAAAATAAAAATCTTCAACTATTCCAGTCGTAACAGATTCTCCAGTATCATGATGCTTCCAATGATTATCTTCAAATTTATATGATATCATCTTATTCTTTGGTTTATATGCCAATTCATCTTTATGAATTATTTGGCTGTCATCATAATTTAATGCTATCTCTGGTTCATATATTAAGTCAGTAATCAATATGTTGTAATTAGCTGATCTAATTGTTTTATCATGATGTTTTACTTCTAGTATATATTCCACATTACTCAAATGCTCCTGATTACTCAATAAACCAAAGATATCTTCAATGCTGATATTCTTCCCATTTTCATCTTTCTTTTCTATATCATATGAAAAAGAAACTGGTCTAAATAGACTATCAAGTAATCTTATATCATATTTAGGAGTATGAACAAATTTTAATAACTTGCTTGTTGGTATACTAATTTTATAGTAATCCACATCTCCAGGATAATCTATTGTTCCAGAAAGTGAATAATCTTTATAACTATGATTTGTGTAGTATTTTACACCATCATTTTTTCTAAAATGAACTTGTTGATATGTTTCTTCTTCAAATTCATTGTAATCTATAGTTCCTGGATGATCCTTAGTAGATGTATCATTTTCATTTTCCCCAATTATATCCGCATCACCAATACTCTCACTACTTCCCCTTGTAATGGTGTATTCTTGATCTTTTGATTGTAATGTGAAAAACAAAATAAAAGCACTAAATAGAAACATTAGCATTTTTTTCATAATAAAATCCTCCTATTCGTTTACAAATTGATTGTATCACTTACCATAATTTACCCTTGTCGAATATTGTCGACAAATGTATTTTCATTATTATGTCAACAATAATACACCACCTTGCTACTACACCTGTATAGGTCACGTGTGGTGTAAAGAGTTATACTCATCTTGATGTTCAGAAATGACAGTTGGCATAATACCAACTCCTTTATAATTTTATAGACATACTTCTTTTTTTTGCGACAAATAAATAGTATAATGAAATTATCAAATATATTTAAGAAAGTGGAGTGAGAACGATGAGTGAAAAGGAAATGACCAAATTAGAAGCGACAGTTGAAATTGTAAAGGCACATTTGTCTTCTATTAGTGATGGAGCAGGAAGAATTTATTTAGAAACTCCTCAAAAACTTGCTGATTTTACAGAAGTTATTTTCAAAAAAATAGTTGAATTAGAATATAACCATATTAAGGGTAATTATATTCCTAAAAAGTAGTCAACATTAACAGTCCAGTAAAACCTGGACTGTTTTACTTTTGAAATTTGTTCCACTCTTCGATTAGTTCCTGAGGGATAATAAATATAGCTTTAATCGTACATTATGGAAATAAATATTTACTTTCATTTGTACCACTAATTTTACGATGCATAAGGTAATACACACATTTGGTTCTAATAGGTTTAAATGAATATAAAGAAAATACAAAAGAAAAAATGGATAAAATATTTGTAGTGTCTAAATAGTGCCTAAACACAAAAAGGACTCGGAAAATTCCGAGTTCTCTTTGTATAAATAAATAGTTGGGTAGTGTCAAATAAATTATGAAAACACATAAAAACTCTATAATCAAAAATAAAAAGAACTGAATTTGTAGTGTGTTGGACTACAATACTCAGTTTAATCGTACTATGCATTTTATGTAAATAAAAAAAAGCATATTCAAATACGCTTAAATAGAGATACTCCTTAGTTAAGAATTAGTTTATATAAGAGTAACTCATATCTATTAGAGAAAGCCATTTGCTTGGCATATGAGGTAAATCATCAAATTCTTCTAACTTAACAGGCGGATTATAACCTAACGATTTATGTGGTCTTAGAAAGTTAAAAAACGTTGTAAACAAGACCATATAAGCATTAGCGCTCTTGATATTACCAAATCCGTTCATTTGGATATAATCGTCTTTGAAAGTTCTATTTAACCGCTCAGTTACTTGTTTAAATGGACGATAATCCTTGTCTGTTTCCGTGTTATTAGTGAGTCCTATAACTTGAAATAAATCGAAATTTATGTTCATGCTTTTAAAGTATGACCATGCAACGTTGTAAATAGGATTACCATCCACAACTACTTTCAAATTCTTAGGTAGTTCAGTGTATTTTTTGAATGTTTGATATAGTGAAACGACTGCTGAAAAAGTATCACGTTTACTAAAAACTTGATAAGAAGTAATAATCTTTTTAATTTTATCTGAGAAGAAGAAGATATAATGCTTCTTCCCCTTAACCTATAAATGATAAGATAGATATGTACAGAAGTGATCACTTTAAAATGTACAGTTAATATAGTATAATTTCATAGTTAATCAATGGGAGGACAACTTATGATACTAAACTATGAAATAGATACTAATATAGAAATACAGAAATTAAATGATTTGAAGGTATTAAAGAATTTAATGGAAACAACAAACTTAAAGGTAAATAAAAGTCGATTAGCAAGAGAGTTAAATGTTGATAGAAGAACGATAAGTAAGTACATTAATGGTTATGAGAAGTCTAAAAATAGAAAACGATCAAGTATAGTAGATGATTATTACTACTTAATTAAAGATTTACTCAATGATAAAATAAAAGTTTTTGAATATAAAAAAGTGCTTTGGCAGTATCTTAGTGATAATTATGGACTAAAATGTGCTGAATCATCATTTAGGCGATATATAAGTAAAACACCAGAATTTCAAGAGTACTTTGATCAAAAGAAAAAAGTGCTATCAAAGCACCTTCAGTTATACGTTATGAAACAGATAAAGGTCAACAAGCACAGCTAGATTGGAAAGAATCAATGAATTTCGTGCTTGATACAGGAGAAGTCATCACAATCAATATATTCGTTTTATTACTGAGTTACTCAAGGTTTAGAGTTTATAGATTATCATTAACTAAATCTCAAGACATACTGTTTAACTTCATAGACGAAGCATTTCAAGCATTTGGTGGTGTACCTCATGAAATACTAACTGATAATATGAAAACAGTAATGGATGTACCAAGAACTGAATATTCAAAAGGAAAAGTAAATAATAAATTTCAACAATTCGCTAATGATTATGGATTTGAAGTTAAACCCTGTATCGCAGGCAGACCAAATACAAAAGCAAAGGTTGAATCCCCTATGAAAATTTTAGATGAATTAAAAGCATATAGTGGTGATTTAAATTATGAACAATTAGTGAAAAAGGTACAAGAAATAAACAACAGAGAAAACAGTAGGTTACATAGAGCTTATGATATGATTCCACTATTTGGCCTACAAAATGAAAAAGATTTCTTACAGTCCCCTCCACGAGACACGATAAGAAATCTATACTTGATTAAAACCATAACAGCGAAAGTAAACTCATCATCAATGATTAGTTATAAGGGTAATCAATATTCAGTACCACCTAAATATATGAACCGTACACTTCAACTGCAGGTATATGATAATCAAATTCACATATATTCTAACACAAATTTGGTGACAATACACTCGTTAAGTAGTAAAAAGTTGAATTATTTAGAGGAGCACTATATACAGATTGCCAGAATGACTCTATCTTTTGATGATGAAGATATTCAAAAATTCGCAAAAGAAAATCTTAATAAGATAGGAGAACGTTATAAATAATGACAACAGCACACGAGCAATTAATCGCAAATTTAGAATATTTAAAATTAAAAGAAATGAAAAATCATTTAGACGATACTATTAACTTTATTAATAAAAATAATCTATCTTTCGTTGATGGGCTTATTAAATTAACAACATATGAAATTGATTATAAAGAGGCTAGTATGATCAAAGCTATGGTTAAAGTAGGGGCATTCCCCCATTACAAAGAATTGAAGGATTTTGACTTCTCTTTCCAAGAAAATATAAACAAAGAACAAATATTAGATTTTGAGAGTCATCGATTCATCCATCAATGCGAGAACATCGTTTTTATGGGAACGAGTGGTGTTGGTAAAACCCACTTATCTACATCAATAGGTATATCCGCTGCGAAGAAGCGTATATCAACTTACTTTATAAAATGTCATGATTTGATAGCCCAGTTAAAGAAAGCTAAGTTAGAAAATCGCTTAAACGATAGACTCAAGCATTTTACCAAGTACAAATTATTGATTATTGATGAACTAGGCTATTTACCTATCGACAAAGAAGATTCTAAATTGTTCTTTCAGCTAATAGATAGACGATATGAAAAACGAAGTACGATAATTACAACCAACATTAACTTTTCTAATTGGGATGATATTTTTAAAGACCCTGTAATAGCTAACGCTATCCTTGATCGAGTTCTTCATCATGCTCATGTAGTTAACATTACAGGTAAATCTTATCGACTTAAAAATTACTTTATCGAAGAAAATTAAAAATGTACATTATTAAATGATCAAAAATGTACATTATTATCTTGACATTTATATAACCCTAACATATGTTTCATCCCCACAAAGGTCAGATGATAAATCATATGGGTAATTTTCAAGTAAGGGACGAATCATTGTAGAAACACTCTTTGCATAATTCATCACGGTTTGATGGGAAATCTTAACTTGGTGAATATCATACATGATAGCTGCAGTTTTCCTACTCGACAAACCGTAGTTAACGTAATACGTTAAGATTAAGCCTAGAGTATGCTTAGAATGTCTGATATTGGCTAAATCAACCTTCATATTTAAATTTGATATAGAGTCACGTTCTAGGGAATCAAAGTAAATATCGAAAGCACGATAAATATAATGAAGTTTAAATTTACCTGGTTTCTTTTTGAATTGTTTTAATTGATCTGGTGTTAATTTCTTTAATTTATCTAAATAGAAGGAACAATTCTTATGTCTACATTTATAAATAATATAACTATTACGGTCTTTAATTCTTTCAAGGTTCTTTGAACAATGAGGACATTTTAAAATAATCTTTTCAAGAAAATCATTATTCAAGGTAAATGTATGACTACATACCTTACAAAGTAACTGTTTTGATTTAATATTATTTTCATATATGTAATCATGAGGAGCACCACAAATAGGGCAATTTCCTTTGAAATCAAGTTTTGATGGATTTCTTCTAGAAACAGGTTTTAATTGCTTATTGTACTTTAAAAAATACACATTAAACAATTCTTGATAATCTAGCTTTTCAACCTTCTGAATAATAGGTTCACCATCAACAGTGAACTTCCTAAAAGGTTCATAATAAGTGCCAGATGACTTAGAACTATGTGTAGAAATAATGTGCGAATCTAGAAAAAGAATAAATTTATAAAGTAGTTTGTTTAAATACTTTAAAAATACTGAAAGAACTGATATAATTTTAACCATGATAGATACCCCCTGTATGGTTGGTTGTGGTGACTTAATTATATCAGGGGTATCTATCTTTTTGTATTTATATGATAAAAAAATATAACGAGCAACCTCCAAAATACAGGGGGGGATTCTCATTATAGAATAAAAACAAAATATATATAAGGTTTTGTATTGGTTTTAAGAAAAACTTTTACACTACCAATAGTTGATTAGGGGGGTAAATATGTTATGTTTATTTATGTTGAGTATATCCATAATTTTCCATATATAATATTGTATTGATATATATAAGATAATTAGAATTGTTGGGTAAAATAGTATCCTTTAGTATTACTCAATATTTTCAAATATGATATTAAAGATGTTGTACAAATGTTGTACCAAATTAATTTTTAGGCTATTTTTATCCATGATGTTGTACAAAATGAAAAAAGCAAGTTATTTCTTGCTCTTCAGTGTTATTTCATTGGTGTTAATATTACTTCATAAACAATCTCTGTTTTTCCTGCACCACACGTCGCCAAGAATGAAAACTTAAAAAGAGTGAGATAACTTTTTCTCACTCTTTATTATTTTTGTTAAAATGCTTCTTTGAATACTTCTATGGTATAGACGAGGGTGACAATAGGTGTATGGAAAAAGGACGTGAGCAGAATTTAACTTCCTTTTTTCTAATGACAATAAATTATAATAACAACTCCGAAAAGAAACAGATTACTCCAAGAATCATCTAGCCTATTATATTACTTTAGCATTTCATTCCATTTATCAGGAATAAATAATATTAATAACGACGAAAACAAATATTCCAAATATTATAAAAGGTATTAAGTAAAGTATTTTTATTTTCTTAAACCACACTGTAATTAAATTAACGACACTAATATTTAAAGTACATCCCATAAATAAGGCATTATTAAGTCTGTCAGAATATTCATTAAATATATTATAAATCATTAAACATATTGTTAAAAAAATAATGAATGCATTAATAATTATAAATTTATTTTGGCTAATTTCTTTCTTAATCATTGTAGTAATAAATAAGAGCATAAATAAAATTAGACTAAAGATAGGTATTAATTGCATAATTTCTCCCTCCTAATATTCATCTATTATTGTTCCATAATCATAATAATAGATATCGCTATAATAATATGTTTTTTGGTCCCATGGGCCAATAGTCATTTGATAATTACTTACTGAACCATTTTTTAATCTTAAGGCTATATATATACCTTCACTATCCACTTCATCTATTTGTTGATTTGCATAGTTGATAGCTATTTCTATTGTTTCATTATCGACGTAATTATAGGTATCTATAAGAAAACCTGCCGGACCTAATACCGGATATTTTATACCCGCAATAAATGTAAAAAAACCAATAGCATAAATTTCAGTTTGGTTGCTAGAAGATAATGAGTTAATAAACAGTTTGGCTTTATCCTTCGTGGTAAAATAACCTATTTTATATCCCTGATATCCATCAATATATCCGGGATAAGAATATACAACACTATTAGAAAAAGATTTGCTATTAAGTTCGATAGTTTGCATACCAATATCATAGTCTTTAGTAATACTATAGGTTCCTATAGTTGAACCTTTAATTTTAATAGTATAATGTCCTCCTTCTTTAAAGGCAAAAAAAGCCGAATTAGTTAATTGATAATTAGCACTACCATAATAAGTATATAACGAATTACTATACTTTATATCTTTATCATTACATATTATTGATATATCAGCATTTAAAATACCAGTTACCTTATATCCCCATACTCCACTTTCATTCGCTGTAAATGTATAATAATCAACATCTCCAACATAATCGATAGATGATGATATATTAACATTTGAATTAATTGGTTCAGGATGGTTTTCATTATTTAAATCATCAACAAGCGTCATTGAGAAATTGTATGTATTGTATGGTGTATTATAATCTCCATTGTTTATTTGTATATAATATAGTTTATTTTTTTCAATTCTAAAATTATTAATATCAAAAGAACATGATTCACAAGGAGTTGTATCATGATTCGATATTAATTCTTCCTTGTTTTCATTATATATTCTTGCAACTATTGAATATTTATTATTGGATGATGAAAAATGAAAATTCATATATCCACTTACATTAGAAGAAAACTTAAAATAATCAAAATCATCTTTATAATCTATAATATCTGATCTACTATATGATTCTTTAAAATCAAAATGTGTAGGTATAGTTACTGCAGAATTAAAATAATTATTTTCGTCACTAGTTCCTCCACCTCCGCCATTATCATTACCAATATCCCCAATACTGCCGTTTGGCATATCAACATTTAGTGGATCGTTATTAATTTCATTCGCATGTACTTTTTCATTAATAAAAATTGATAAAGAAATGGAAAAAATGCATAAAAATATAATCTTCTTAAAATATTTCATTAAAAACTTCTCCTTTTTCTTAAAAATTTTATGCAATTTTAATTTTACCATAATTAACCATTGTTTTATAGAGTTTTTAATAAATATTCATATAAGTTAACAAAAGATTTATATGAAAATATGATAGGGGTTATTTGTTTTTAACTTTGTAATGTATTTTTATTAACTACAAGAAAACTTATTCTTTTCCTCTAGCAGTTATCTTTAAGTTAATAATTGAAGAAGAAATTAATAACAGAAAAAGAGCGAGACTACTATTTCTCGCTTTTTATTATATTTATAAATTTGCTCATACTACTCATTATATAATTATAGAAAGGAGAATAAAATGAACTGGTTACAAAAAATACTAAAAGAGAAGAATATTTCAGTTGATAAACTAAAAAAAACAACTGGTTTAGACTGGAAGAAAGTTATAGATAATGACATTACAATTGGTGATTTGACGATAGATTATGGATATCATTTAATCCATACTTTGAATTTAGATTTAAGAAAGTTATATTTAAAATATAAAAAAGAGTAAGTCTTTATTAAACTGTACCCTATGTCAAGGACATATTGAAAAAAAGAATATATTATATTATGCTGCTTTAAGCTGATTCCTGAATTCAATAGGAGTCAGCTTATTTAGTTTCCACTGATATCTTTGGTGATTGTAATAGTACATATAATCATCTATTTTTAGTTCTACATCTTTTAATGTTTTACATTCTGAAAAGTCTATATAGTCTTTCATATGGCCAAAGAACGATTCTATAGGTGCATTATCCCAACAGTTACCTCTACGAGACATTGATTGAAGTAAGTTTCTTGACCTCACTTCTTTTGAGAATTTAGGACTTGTATAATGACTTCCTTGGTCCGAATGTATAATGGCATTTTCAGGTAAGTTTATATTGTCTAATTCTTTAACTGTATCCAATACAAAGTCAATTTTAAGATTATTTGATACCTTATAAGCAACTAATTCTTTCGTACTACCATCTAATATGGTAGATAAATATGCGAATCTATTATTATACCTTATATACGTAATATCAGTCAGTAACACCTTATATGGAGACTGCTGATCAAAGTTTCTATTTAAATGATTCTTGTGTACTCTATGGTTTTGATCTGCTTTTAACATCTGCTTATAAGGATCCTGTCTACGTATTTTACATACTAGACCATATTTACTCATAATTCTTCTAATGGACTTCAAATTCATGTTTTCCTTTAAATGCATCTTAATTTGTTTAGCACCATACTTTTTCTTTCCAACCTCAAATACTTCCTTGATGAGTTTAAATCTTTTCTTATCATTTTGTTCCTTTTTCATTCTATTCTTCTTTGATTTTTCTGAATGGTAGTTATAGTAACCACTTCTTGATACTTCTGCCACACTACATAAATAATCTTGTATTCCTGGTCTTCTAGATTTATGGATGACTTTTTGATCATCTCAAATTTATCACTTTTTCTTATTTCTTTCCCATTCCTCCTTTCGCTTTCGTCGAGCTTTTTTAACATATCATTTTCCATTTCTATTAAAGCAATTTTAGCCTTTAATTTCTCAATCTCTTGTTCTTCGGTTTGAATTTCATGCTTATATCTTCCTCGATTATCTTTACGGGAATCATCAAGTGAAACAACGCCTCCGTCATTATAAAGTCTCTTCCATCTAGTTGCACATTGTTCTATTCGTTTCATCCCTATAATATCAACATCAAAACCATGTTCAATAAATATTTGACGTGGTAATTTTCCGCCTCTATATTCATGCATAAAGTCAATCTTGAATTCAAGGGTATAAGTAATAGATTTACTTGACACACGCTTAACATTTGGATTATTTTTTATTAGTTCAATTTCTGTTTCATTAAATACATTAATGCTCATATCCTCTTCTCCTTAATACACACTAAAATTATTATAACATACAAAAATACCCTATAGAGGGAACACTTTCTTTTTCAAAGTGTCCACACTATAGGGTATATTTTATTATCGACTTACTCTTTGTATTTTTTCGCCCCCTCTCCTCAGGAGAAAAGTCATAATTTATTTAAATATATATAAAAAAATAAAAACTCTAGATAAAAATCTAATTAAAATGGTAAATATATTTATATAAAAATATAAAAAAATTATCTAAAAAGATAATAAAATACTTGAAAAAGTTTCAAAATAATATTAATATAGTATTGTAGTACATTTTGGTACATTAAAGTGTATTGTAAAACATTTTTGTACTACATATGATAATAACTTCATATAATGTATTGTACAAATACTTGTGGATATAGGTTCCCCCTATATTTCACGCATTTATTTACTGTAACCATTCGCCTGCAAGCTTAATGGTTACTTTTTTTCTTTTTTAATATTAATACTATCAACGCCAAATAATAAATTATCTGTACCGTCACTCTAATGTTTTCAATGAAGTTTTTATACATTAAATATTACCTCCCCTCGTTGAAAAATTTAATATATCCAATAGGGGAAGCCTAATACTAAAACCACAAGTATCTGTACGTTTTTTATTATATACTAAATATTATCTGAAAACAACACCAAACAGAACTAATTTTTTTTGTAAACATACCATAACACTACTACTTTTCTAAATTAGCCTGTTACCCAATAAAAAAATACCCAGGGAATTAACCCTAGGTATTATCTTTATATACAATCTCTTCTAACTTCTGTATCTTATAGTATAGTTCTGCAAACAGATCAGGTCTAATCTCCATCATATCAGCTGATATATCTAATGACTTGTTTATGTATAGATAACCAGCTGGTGAGTACTTTGCAAGTTCTACCAAGTCTTTATCATAATGATGAACAGTAAAGTATAAACGACCTTTCTTCATCACTTCACGAGGTATTGCAATACTATATCTATTATTATTAATGCGATCTAATTTATAAGGTTTAACAGTATCTCCATTAACAAACAAAATCAGCAGCTTGTTATCTGCAGGAATTATTCTATCAAATATAAATGTCATTGAGGTAGACATATTTTCCAACTCATTTAATATAGTTTCCTTAGTTGATGGATCCAAAGTCAATGTTCCTTTTTTAGTAATAACTTTATATAATAGTTGTTTCATTTGTATCACCAGCTTTCTTTTTAGCTTTCCAAGAAACATATCGCTCAATATATTTAATCCGGTAATCTAGATTATACAGAACAACTTCATTGACATATACTTTAGCATATGATTTCCCATTCATAAAATTAGAAATTAATGAGACCAATTTAGACGCTATCGTCAATAATAACACCGGGCTAAAATCCTTAACATCCATAACAAAAGAGGATATGAAAATAGGAAGCGATATAGACAATAGAAACTTAGGTAATATATCTTTAGATACTTTATTAAATCCTGATTCTAAACGTTCTACTTCGTCTCCTGAACGGAATCCAGATATAATCTGAGACATTTTAATATAATAGTATTTGATTTTAATAGAATCAATGTATTTATCTATATACTCTTTTGTTATCATAGATTGTAACTTTTGGATTGCTGCATCTCGTTTTTGAGATGCTTTTTTATTTTCTAGTTTTCTAAGTTTTCGATTGATGTAGTTCTTCCAGGATGTTATTTTTCTGCTCAAGTTATCTTGAACAATAAAATCTTTAAAATCAACATCAATATCATTAGCAATTGCCTGTCTAATTTCTTTTCTGTCATCTAATATACGTCTATCTGTTTCCTTTAATTTATCTACATCATAAAAAGTGGATGATAATAAAACTAAAAGATTTGCTATCGCTACTGTTAAAATGTTTGACCAGTATTCTGAAGAACCAATCCTATCTAATGAAAATTGAGCTGTAACTAAATCTATTAACACAACCATTGATAATGAAATAAAATACATGAAGAAGAAAGGAAGGCATTTCCATTTATTCATTAACTATTCACCTTCCTTTGTTCTTTTGCTAATCGTAAATACTTATAATGTTGCACCTGGAATACAACCGCAACTAGATTTGATACAAAAGACCATAATACTATAAATTGAAAGTTTTGCATCTGTACTTCAGCAAACTGCAATGCAAAAAATAAGAGAAGAATAGGGAACACTCTCATAGACTCTCTAGCGAATACTTTAGCGTTCCCATCATCCATGTTTTCAATCATGTCTTTTAATTGGCCACGAAAATAAAATAGTATAACTATGGCCATAATGATTCCCATTCCGGTAGTTTTGTACTGGCTTTTTGCAACCACTAGGGCATACTTTTCAGAGACTAATATAATTGGTATACCGATTGCGAAACACGTGTATATCCAATAGAATATGAACCTCAAGGTGTTATATTTTTTCATACAATCACCTACTCATCCTCTTTAAGTTCTTTTCTATATTTATCCATTATGCTTTTGGTTTCTATTTTAACTTCTTCCACATTCTCTACAGCTGTATCAACAATTTCTTTAGCTTGATCAACAGTACTTTCAATAAGTTGTTTTGATTTGTTTGTTAAGTCAATTGCATTGTTCTTTATGTCATTATACAAATTAATGATATCAGTCTTTGTACCATCTTTGATATTTGTGTTCAATGAGAATAACATTATCATTTGATTGACGTTCTGCAAAGCTCGATTGTTTTTAACCTGGTTTTCAATTAACATATCCATTTTCTCTTCAGGTACTTTTTGTTTATCATTTGCAAGTAATTTTCTTGCTTTTTTCTTTAACCAGGATATTACCCAAATGAAGATAATAATAATTAACAGATTTAATATTTGAACAGTGTTAGACACTGCATCACTATTGTTATACCACTTTTGAAATTCGTGTAATACATCCATTATTCTATCACGCCTTTCTTCTCTAATCGTTCAATTCTGTCATTTAACAGAACATTAACTCGTTTTAAGTCTTTAATTTCATTAAACAAGTACTGGATGATATCCGGATACTTATGATCACGAAAAAACAAAACAAATGATCATAGAAGAACTTGGACCTGGTGTTTCTATCCACTTTGAAGATGCTACAAATGTTACCCCTGAACAATTAAAAGTAATTAAAGCAGTATTACAAGCTATGGATGATGAAGATTAAAATTTAATGAAACAAGACAACCATTAAGTTCAACCCACGATATTTTCAAACAGCACATATATTACAACCCTACTATTCAACAAGAGTTATACAATTTAATAAGGGACAACACGAGACATTTTAATTAAATTATCGTGGTAAATTTTGATTTGTTACAAATAACGCGTAATAAATAAACGTACTATTAAATTAAGAACTATAGGGGAGAGATTATATGTGTTATGTACCAACGAACTGGGAAATATTAATATCAAACATCTTGATTGATAAAGGGATTAAATCAGTATTCAAGTTAAACATCTATGATTTATCAAATGCATTCAACATCATAGTTAGATATTGTGATGCAGGTAATATTTTATTAACTAACAAAAATAAAGCAGCCATAATATTGAATAAACACAAATCTGGTAAAGAACAATACCTTAGTTTTTTGCACGAACTAAGTCATTACATCCAGGAGCATGTATCTTATCAGTATTTAAATGAACATCAATGGAAATACTTTGAGCTAAAAGCAAATGGACTAATGCAGTACTTGGCGATGCCATATTTTTTGATGGATAGAATAATGGATTTGAATACAGTTGATGCTGTAGTTAATTATTTTTATGTAACAGAAGAATTAGCACAAAAGAGGCTTGAGGGGATAAAAAGCAAAACGGAGGTGCTTTTGTGGCAACAATCAAAACAAGGGAACGTGCAAAAGGTAAAATATCTTTTTTAGTCTATTATAGAGATCAAGAAGGAGACCAACACATTAAAGCTTTCACATCAAAAAATTCTACTAAATCTGCAATTCGTGATGCAAATAAAGCTGCAGAAAAATTTGCAGCTAAAATAGAAGCAGAAAAAGCCCTAGGTATTCTTGAGATTGAAACGAATCAAACCTTTAAAGAATACTCAGAGCAGTTTATGGAAATTCACTTACACAATAAAAGACCTAACACGGTTGATAACTATACAAAATATTTAGGCTATATTAACCAAAAGTTTGGAACTAAGAAACTACCTGAAATAACTGCAACAGAACTGGACAATTATTTTCTATCATTAAAAAAGAGAGGTTTAAAAATATCATCCCTAAAACTATATAGAGATATTTTAAATCTAGTACTTAAATCAGCTAAGAAAAAGCATTTAATAAAATATAACCCAATGCTTGAATTAGATTTTGATTTTAAGGATACAAGAAAAAAAGAAGTTAAATCTGTTGATGAAGATACACTCAGAACTATATTGAATTCATTTCAAATGGATTATTATATTCATTTATTATTATTAGGAATAATGACCGGAATGAGGCTGGGTGAATTATGCTCACTCACATGGGACAGAGTTGATTTTAATAAAAAAATCATCGAAGTTAGAACTAGTGTTGATACAAAAGGCAGGTTAGGCCCAACTAAAACAAATTCAGGAATGAGAGATATTTATATGTATGATAATCTATTATTCTTGATGTTTAGAATACAATCACATATTGAAACATGTAAAGAAAAATTAGGAAATACCTATCAAAATCATAATCTAGTTATATGTAAGTATGATGATAAACCATTAAAAACAGGCCAAGTATCCAAAACAATGTATGAAAAATCAATAACTTATGGAGTGCATTTTACAATGCATAAGCTGAGACACACATTTGGTACTCATCTTAAAACAGCAAATGTAAAAGATGTACAAAATTTACTAGGACATGCTAAAGCAGATATGACTGTTAATACGTATCAAGATTTTATTGAATTAGATAAAAAAACAGTTAATCTATTAAATACAACCATTGATCCATCAAAATACTTAAGTTAAACATGTTGTACAATTGTTGTACATCTCTCAATTTTAGTACAATTTTATATAGTTTGTTGTACAAACAAAACAAAAAGTGTTCGCTATTTCTAACGAACACTTTCTGTATAAATAAATAGTTGATTAGGGGGGTAAATATGTTATGTGAGTTTTGGGGGGATATATTAAATTATAAAGGGTAGGTTTGCACATTTCGTGCATTAATATTGTGAGTCAAATATGTTAATATTATGCAAAAAAAATTATAATTTTTTAATAGATTTCGCTAAATTCAATTTAAGTGTTGATATTTTTTTATTGTTACATCTATGATGTAATAAGTCACTTTATAATGAAATTATAAAGAGAGGTAATTAGAATGATAAATAAAATAGATTTAATTAATGAATTAAATAAACTATCTATAAAGAATTATGAAGATGTTTTTAGTTTCATTATGTCTTTCAATAACCCTATAGAATCTAAAAGCGATATTTGTTTGAATTGTCCACATTGTGGTTCAGTTGAGTTTGTTAAAAATGGAAAAACAAACAAAGGAATTCAAAGATACATTTGTCGCGAGTGTAATAAATCATTTTGTGATACATCTAATACTCTTCTTTATAGAAGTAGATGTACTGAAGATATATGGTTAAAATTTATTGATTGTGAAATATCAGGATTATCTTTAAAAGAAACTGCTTATTATAATAATTTAAGTGTCACAACTTGTTTTTATATGCGACATAAGCTTTATAAAGCAATCAGAAACTTAAAGATGAAAGAAACTTTATCTAGTAAAGTTGAATTAGATTGTATTTATACAAAGATAAATCTTAAAGGAACCAAACCATCAAATATGCCTAGACATAGTAAAAAGAGAGGTAATACATCTGCATATTCAGGTATATCTCATCACAAAGTATGTATTGTCGCTGCAATCGATGAAAATGATAATATGTTGCTTGAGATAGCTGGAGTTGGATCGGAATCAATGGAAAAATACACTAAATATACCGATAAATTTATGGATACAACTTTAATTATTTCTGACAGTAAACCATGTATTCAACAATTTGCGAATAATTTAGGTGTTAAGAATGATAAAGTTCCTGTGATAGCTAATAAAAAACGTTATACTACTAATCTAGGTAATAGTTTAGGTGATATTAATCAATTGGCTACCGGGATTACTAAGATTATAAAAAATAGTCATGGTGTATCTATAAGACATTTACAAGATTACTTATCATTTTACCTATATAAAAAACAATTACATTATAGAACTAATCGAAAAGATCATGCAAATATAATGTATAACTTATTAAAATACAATCATCATTTATCTAATAAGGATACGTTAAATTTTGATTATCCAATATCTTTAAAAGATGCTTATTATGAATATCGATATGGGATTTTTGCATAATCATCAACACTTAAATTGAAAAGAACGATAGATTTTTAAAAAATTTATTTTTGATAATTTGCCATTTCATTAAATGAATCTGCATTTAATGAAGCACCACCAATTAATGCTCCATCAATATGTTCTTGTGACATTAATTCTTTAATATTTGCTGGTTTTACTGAACCACCATATTGAATACGAATCGCATCACTAACAGCTTTTCCATAAATGCTCTCAACAACAGAGCGAATATATCCACAAGTTTCATTAGCCATCTCTGGCGTTGCTGTTTTACCTGTCCCAATAGCCCAAATTGGTTCATAAGCAATAACTACTTGTTTAGCTTCTTCAGCGCTTAAGCCTTCTAATGCTTTTTTAGTTTGAGCTTCAACTACTTGATTTGTCATATTATTCTCACGTTGTTCTAATTGCTCACCTACACATACAATCGGTGTTAAATCATATTTAAAAGCAGCGTGTGTTTTTTTATTTACTGCTTCATCAGTTTCATTAAAATAAAGACGTCTTTCACTATGACCAATAATTACGTAACTAACACCTGTATCATTTAAAATTACTGGAGATATTTCACCTGTAAAGGCACCACTTGCTTCATAATGCATGTTTTGAGCACCAATTTTTAAATTATCTCCTTGTCTTTTTACTAAGCAACGTAATAAAACTGCTGGGGCACATACAACAGTATCCACCTCTTCAATTGAAGGAACTGCTTGATTTACAGCATAAATAAATTGAAGTGCCTCATCACGTGTTTTATTCATTTTCCAGTTTCCTGCGATAATAGGTTTTCTCATTGAACTTCTCTCCTTTATGTAATTTATTACCCTTGCTATTATACACCAATTGGCACGAATTAAAAAGTTTTTTGTCAAACTAACCTCATATTTTTCGTGTTGATCTACCAATATTATTAGAAATAATCATATTTTTTTGTTCTTTCAAGGTTTTTATACACACTTGTAAAAATATGGATGTTGATGGATATTTATCTTCATAATATCCAAACAACATTTTCGCATAAAACCCATCACTTTTTGATAATGATGATTTTATACAAGTTCTCATTGCCTTCTCAACACTTGTTGCACTAACATTAAAATGTTGCCCAACCATATGATAAATAGTTTTCATGTACTTATTTATATTCTCACTCTTTTCTAACATGATATTCAAAACATACTCAAAGTAAGCATATCCAATATATGTTTTTAGTAAACCTATTTTTTTTAATATATTTATGACTTCAATTTGAGATTCAAAATATTTCTTTCCTTCTACCGTTTTCTTTATTCCAAGATGACATAATAATTGATGAATTTCACTTATATTAACATCTAAACCTTGAATATAATCAATATTTAATTTCTGACACTTATTCCTTATAAAGTCATTAATAAATGGGGTTATTAAAATGATTATCTCTGGTTTATTTTTTGTTTTAGAAAACAAACCTTCCAAGGCATATAAACCCGTCACTTGCGTTAATGCATTTTTACAAATAACAATATCATAATTATCTAAAGAGACTTTGTTTAGTAATTCCTGTCCGTTCAAAGCAATATCACTTAATGTGTATAAGTCATTCTCTAAAAAGCACTGCCTTAGTAGTTCAATAAACTCAATATTATTGTGAGCCACTAAAACTCTTTTTTTCCTCATACAATCACCCATTTATATTTATCTAATTTTATTATATATCATTAAAAAATTATATTCAAAACTTTTTTATAGATAAATAAAGAAGCAGCCTATTTATCTTACACATGTCTGCTTCATTTATAATTATTTTAATACAGTTAATACTTGAAGTTTTTGAACCAGTTATAAGCTTTTACAGCCTCATCATCATTAGAATATACTTTCATCATTATACAAAGTTGTAAAGCAAGTTCAATAAAACCTTGACCAGTTGAAGTGATTGCATTGCCATCAACAACAACATCCTCCTTAACAATAATCGAATTCTTAAATAAATCAAAATATTCACCATTTTCATCAATACCAGATGATGCTCCTGTGCATCGTTTGTTTTCAAGTAATCCATAACTTGCCATTAGATATGTTCCTGCACAAATACCCGCTATCAATTTATTTGTTCTATTTAGTTCTTTTATAAAATCTTTTAACTGTATATTGTTATATAAGTAAGCTGGATTACCACCTGGGATAATAAATAAATCTATATCATCAGTATTTAATTCATCAATTGTTTTATCCGGTATAAATTTTTGTTTCTCTTCACTAATATAAATTCGATTTTCTAATGCAGCAGTAAAATAATTTCCTTTAAATTGTAAAGCACTAAGTACCACTTCAAACTCACAAAATCCATCATAATAAAATATACAAATACTCATTTAATATCTCCCTCTATCATTTTATAAATGATTTTATCATTTTTAATTTCTTTTATTATAAATAAAAATACCTATAAAGTATCCACCTTTTAATGTCATGTCTTCTTTATAGGTATAATTTCAATAAGTCCTAAAACTAAAATTTAATTTCTACGTCTTTACGTTTAAATTCTTCTGCCTCGAAGAATTCTCTTGTTGTAAAGTGGAACATTCCCGCAATTATATTTGATGGGAATAATTGTACTTTTTGATTATATGCTGATACATTTGCATTATAAACTCTACGAGCAGCTTGTAAATGTTCTTCAACATCAGATATAGTCATTTGTAGTTGTTTGAAATTGTCATTTGCTTTTAAATCTGGATATTGTTCAACAACTACATTAATAGCACGCATCGCTGCATCCATTTGAGTAACCATTTTTTGTTTTTCTTCAATTGATGAATTTCCTAAGTTAACTGAATTACGCATAGCGATTACTTTTTCTAATGTTTCTCGCTCATGTTTAGCGTAACCTTTTACAACTTCAACCATTTTAGTTAAAACATCAAAACGTTTTGTTAAAGCAACATCAATTCCTGATTCTGCTTCATCAACCTTAATTTTACCGGCTTGTAAACTATTATATCCTCCGGCAATCCATAATATAATAAAGATAACTATAACAGCTATAATAATTAAAATCGTTGTACCTGGCATTTTTGTTTCCTCCTCTTAATCTGTTAAAATTTATTAATCCAATCAAATTATACCATATTTTTATATAAAAATTAATTGTTTTTTATTGGATTTAATCTATTATTGCTTAAATATTTTTCTATTTAATCTTAACTCTTCTACTATTTGTTTTAGTATTAAAATGTCCTCTACTTGAGAACTAACAAAGGCATCATCTATTGGTTTAAAGATAGGCGGTTCAAATGAATCCGCTGAACTATAAATCGCAATATGTAATTGACTACCAATAAAAGAAAAATATATTCTTCCTGGAAATCGTTTTTCTAAATTTTTCATATTAACCATTAAAGTTGGCGTTAATACATAAAAAGCATCATGTTGATTTGAAGCATATGTTTTGAATTTTTTGTTAAATTCCACATCTTCTAATGAAATTTTCTCAACATTTAATCCCCATTGAGCACCTCCAAAAAAGCCATCTTCTCGAACTTGTATGATTCCATTAAATTCTTTATTGAAATCATAAACAAACCAACGACCCTTAAAATAAGTTATGTATTCTACACGGCGATGTCCATCTTTATCAGTCGTTACATGCTTTTCTTCCATATGAACGTCACTTGCCATAAATTGAACATCATCAAAAGTACCATACATTAAATCTTCACAGTGATAACGATCTGGCTTTTTAAACAACTTACTACCCATTACCGTGTTTTTCCCAACACCATCTTTGTAGTCATATTTTAAATCCATACCTGTCTTGGCAATAATTAATGGCATTAATTGATTTTTAAACGCTTGTTTATATTTAGAAGCACTACTACCCACATAAGCTACTGAAAAAACTAAACCAATAATACCACCAAATACGATACCTTGACTATTTCCTATTAAAAGACCTAACAATAAGGTTACAATTATAATTCCAATACTATATAACATTCTTTTTTTGATAACTTGTCTTTGACTTTCTAATTGTTCTAATAATTGATTATATTCCATTGAGATACCTCCCTGTTAGAATTAATTATATCATTTCAAAAAAATATCTTAAATACTTTTTAAAGAATTTAAGATATTTTTTAAATATTAAGCAATCATTCTACACCTTCTGTATTTATTTATTACCTTTAATTAAAACCATTATACCAGCTATTGCGATTAATATAATTGGAACAAACCATAATAACCAATATGAAGCAACTGTAAGTACTAACAATGCAATTCCCATTATTTTACTATTTTCTGAATTTAATTTATTAGCAATAATAAATAAAGCAACCACAACAAGTATAGATAATACAGTTGAAACAAAATAAGTTGCAGTAAGATGGATATCAGGCATTTCTTGTCCTGCATTTTCAAATGCTTCTTTTACTTCTGACATTTCTTTTAATGCACTCCATAACAAATTAATAACTGCAACTAAAAAAATTCCAACTGCACCTAATATTGCTCCAATTCTTATCATTAATTTTTCTGTTTTAAACTCCATAAAATCACTCCTTTTTAATTTTATTATTTGTTAAGTGAAATATAATAAACATCATGCTTATTATTTCATCATAAACATCTTCTTAATTTCTTCTGTATATTCATTATTGTCATGATACACATAAAGTGGAGGTAATATTCTTAACCCGCCTTGATTACTTTTTCGTCCTTCAATTAAAACAGTATTACATTCTTTATGAGGTTTAGGATATACAAGCCGTAATCTTTTGGGTTCAATTTTATATTGTCTCATTATTTCAAAAATATCTAATAGACGATCTGGTCTATGGACTAAAGAGAAATAACCCCCATGTTTTAACAATAGACTTGCCTCTTTCACAACATCTTCTAAAGTCGCTAAAACCTCATGACGTGCTATCGTTAAGTAATCATTTTTATTTACATTCGAAGCATTCGTTACTTTAAAATAAGGTGGATTACAGGTCACAATATCACATGTATGATGACCTATTTTTTTATAAATTCCTTTTAAATCATCGTGAATTATCTCGATTTGATTCGATAATTGATTGATTTCAATATTTCGTTTAGCTAAATCATACGACTGTTCCTGAATTTCAACACCGATAATTTTAGCTTTTGTTTTCAAACTCAAAAACAACGGAATAGGACCATTTCCTGTTCCTAAATCAACAATCTTTTTGACATTTTTATTAATTGTCACAAAATTAGCTAACAGTGTTGAATCTAGCGAAAAATTGAACATATCTGGTCTTTGAATAATCTTTAAATGATCATAACCTAATAAATCATTTAAAACTTCATTTTCTTTTAACATTATTTTCACACTTCTTTATTTACTGATGGATTACTAGCCTTATTCTTTTTCTAAAACTAATAATTCTTCATCTACAGCTTCATCTTCATCTTTACTAACTGAAGTTCTGTTGATATCTTTAAGTTGATATGATTTAACTGCACTTGATTCTGTTATGATAACTTTTACAGTATCTAATAGTGCATTTATACCAAACACTTTACCTTCACCATCTGGTGTTGTGACAATTTCACCTACACGAGGCATTAGTTTTGACATTTCATCATAAAATTCCGATTCATACCGTAAACAACATAATAGTTTTCCACAGGCACCCGATATTTTCTGTGGATTAAGTGATAAATTTTGATTTTTCGCCATTTTAATAGAAACTGTATCAAAATTTCCTAAAAAAGTATTACAACATAAAACACGACCACAAGGACCTAATCCACCAATATATTTCGCTGCATCTCGTACGCCTACTTGTCTCAACTCAATCCGTGTTCTAAAAATAGATGCTAAATCTTTAACTAATTGACGAAAATCAATTCTATTTTCAGCACTGAAGTAAATGATTAATTTAGTTCTATCAAACGTATATTCACACCCTAATAGTCTCATAGATAATTCATTTTTAATAATTAACTGTTGACATTTATCTAGTATATGACTCTCTTCTTCTTTATTTTGATAATATTTTTTTAAATCTTCATCAGTTGCTTTTCTTATAATTGGTTTTATCGGTAAAAACACTTCATCTTTAGTTACTAGTTTAATATCTGAAACAACTTCGCCAAACTCAATTCCTCTTATTGTTTCAACTAATACTTTATCATTTACTTTTAAATCAATATCTCGTGGATCAAAGAAATATTTCTTACCAACATTTTTAAATCTAACAGCGATTACTTTATATTCTTCTTTTTCTTCATAAATAAACAAATCTTCGTTTATTGGTTTATTTTCTACTTCATCATTTATACTTTCTGATGAATCAACATTATTAACTTCTTTTTCCTCTTTTATTTTTTTATGATTTTTATAATAATTTTTCTTTTTATTTTTATTCTTACTCAACGATATTCCTCCTTTACATAAGGTTAATTAATAAATGATCTATAAGTAAAACAGTATTGGCATTATATTCTAAACTTATTTTCGATTTTAATATTTCATTTATATTATAAATTATCTTATCTGATGTTAAACGGTTTATATGGTTTTTCATAAAGTCTAATTCATGAATAAATATGACATTATCATTATCATTATCGACATTTTTTATATCACGCATATACATTAGCAATATATCCAAGAAATATTCTAAACTCTTTTTATTTTTACTTAAATCAATTTGACTATTCTCAGCAATCACAATTAAGTTTTCTTTTTTAGTTAAAATCGCTTGTCCAATTGTTTTAACTAAATCAATCACATGATTAATATTATCATCACTCGCTATTATTAAAGCTTCTTCTAAATCATTTGTTAGATGTGCACAAATCGAAGCGATATAAGGATCAATTTTATGCTGTATCAAATAATTGATAATTTCTTTTTTAGGGATGGGTTGAAAATTAATCACTTGACATCTAGAAATAATCGTCGGTAATATTTGATGTATATTATCTGTAATTAATATCGTATACGTTTCTTCTTGTGGTTCTTCAATAAATTTTAATATACTATTAGCTGCATTGTTTGACATTTTATCTATATTAACAATTATATATATTTTAGGACCTGGTTCTAAATTTGTCTTTGAATATTCTTGTTGAAGATATAATACTTGTTCTTTTTTTATCGTATTATTTTCAGGCTCAATAATTAAAACATTAGGATGATTATTATGTTCAATCCTTAGACAATTAATACATCTATCACAAACGTTTCCTGTTTCCTCACAATATAATAATTTCGCAAATTCCAATGCAATTTCTTTTTTCTTGGTCCCTTTTTCTCCTTCAAATAAATAAGCATGTGAAAGACGATTTTTCTTGTAACTATTCATTAACATTTTAATTACTTTTGGTTGAATATTAATACACGCTTCTAAAGACATGAAAATCATCCTTTAATTTTATGATATATAATCTGATAGACCTCATCTACGACTAAATCAAGATCACGATTGGCATCAACCACGATAATACGTTCTTTAAACATATTTTTAACTATTTCATAACCCTGATAAACTCTTTTATGAAACTCAATACTTTCTAAATCTAATCTATCTAACTGTTTGCGGTTACTGGTAATTCTAGATAACCCAACATCTGGTGAAATATCTAGAAAGATAGTCACATCAGGCATAATGTTATTAATTGCGAACTGATTAATCGCAAACACTTCATCAATACCAATCTCACGTCCATGTCCTTGATAAGCAAGAGAACTCTCCACAAATCGCTCACAAATCACGTTTTTTCCTGCTTCTAAAGCAGGTATGATTTTTTCAACTAAGTGTTGTCTACGACTAGCAGCATACAATAATGCTTCTGTTTTCACATCCATTGAGGTATTTTTAGGATTTAAAATAATATTTCTTATCTGTTCTGCAATATCTATTCCACCTGGTTCTCTTGTTGTCAGGTAATCAATTTGATCTTCATTTAATTTTTTCGCTATTTCTTTAACGACGGTCGTTTTGCCAGACCCATCAGGACCTTCTATTGTGATAAATAAACTCTTCATTTCTTAACCTCACTTCATTTACACTTAACTTATATTATCGCATAAATTAACGATTTTTTAAAGTCTTAACGTTAAGAAAAAGCATTATAGTGTATAAATCTATAATGCTTTTTCAATACGATTCATTAAAGCTAAAATCTTATTGATCTCTGCTTCACTATCTCGCCACCAATCGCTTGCCCAAATTCGATGGACAATCCAACCATGACTTTCTAAATACTTTTGACGATGATAATCTCTTTCTTTAATAGATGCCATTTTACTTGTATCTAATTCAATACCTAATAAATAACGATTTGATATTTTATCTTTAATCACAAAGTTTATTTTGTGAACACCTGTTCCAACATTTCTTTCTATATCAAAACCAATATTAACTAATTCATCATACACACTTTGTTCAAACAACTGCGTATTCTCTTTTGAATCTATCTCTATGTGTTCACTTAAACGATATAATATTTTTTGTGCAGTATCATTATCTCTTTCACTTATGGCTTTCACATATTCTAAATACTCTCTTAATAATTTTGGACCTCTATTTTTTAAATCATTAACATGTAATTCAAAAGGTTCTATAGAAGTCACCACATAAATTTTCTTTTTAGCACGACTGATTGCAACATTAAGGCGATTTTCACCACCAGCATTATTTAACCAACCAAATTGTCTAACAATTCGATTTTGCTCATTTGGTGCATACCCAATTGAGAAAATAATAATGTCTCGTTCATCACCTTGAACATTTTCAATATTTTTGACGAAAAGCTGATCCTTTGCTGGTTTTAATTTTTCACTTGCGATAAACTGATAAAATTCAGGATTATACAAACATTCTTGTTCAATCTTATCTAATATTAAATCTTTTTGCGTTGAGTTAAAGGTTATTATCCCGACTGTTTCATTTTTCCCTTCACTAAAGATTTTCTTTAGTAAAGTGATAATTTCATCTGCTTCAACTTCATTACTTCTATTAACCCAATGACCATTAACCTTAATCCGTTCTATCGGACGTTCTGTTGATAACTCAGGATTTGGACAAACATGTAACTTACCATTATAAAAAGCATAATTAGAAAAAGCAATTAATTCTTCATATTTTGAACGATAATGGTAATTTAACATCACTTCATGATAACGATGCTTCGCTAAATCCAATAAACTTTCCTCTTCAAGAACGCCACTATACTCATCATAATTTTCCTGATCTTCACTATCAATTCTTCCAAGACCAAATTTAGACGGACGTAATTGTTTACTATCTCCCGCTACAATTGCTTTTTGACCACGATATAAAATTGGGACAGCATTTTCAATAAACATTTGTGATGCTTCATCAAAGATAATTAAATCAAAAAGTGATTCTTTCATTGGCATAATTTCTGATATACCTTCTGGTGTTAGTAACCAAACATATATACTATTGAATAGTTCTAAATTAAACTCTTTAACAAGCTTTGGAATAGACCATTTTCTTTTACTATCACATTTTCTTTTTAATTCATTTAATCGTTTCGATTGTTCATTAAATACCTCACTAATATGTTGTTGTAAAATATTATATAAACATTCAAAAGTAAGTTTTTCTTTTTCAATCGATAGACTTGTTATTTTATCTCTAATATCACGATAACGTTCTGTTGTAATCAAAATATTATCATATTTTTGTTCGAATTCTAATATTACGACAGTAGTAAATATATCTATTAAATATTCATTTACTTTTTTAAAATTAATTTTTAACTTTTTACTTAAATAAAAACAATATTCAAAATATTTTTTCTCAACTAGATTTAAACTATCATATACATTTTTATTAAAAACATATTTAGGATAAGCTTCAATCGCATTCATAAAGAATTGAACATCATCATACATTACTTTTTTGACTTTCTTTTTTTGTTTACCACCAATTTTTTCGGTTAAAGATTTAATAGTACTAAGTAATGCTTTATTCTTATTGTTTAAACGCAGTTGCGTATACCAACCAAATTTTTTATATAATTCAACATAAAAAGGAATTTCATAAAAATCTTTTGTGGTAACATGTAAATCTGTTTCATTAATATCATTCTTAAAATAAGCATAAACACTTTCATACTTAACATAATTTTTATAGGCTAATAAATTTACTGAAACTTGAGATTCTTTAAACATTTGTCTAAGTTTTAATAACTGTTCCAGGGAAAAAGTATTTCTTATCCTTTTACCTTTTACTTCTTTAAATAAACGTTCTATATCACCATCATTAAAATTTAACTTACGCGAATTTTGATACAAATCGCGTAAACTTGCTTTTAACAATGTATTTGAATCAAGTAATGACTCTAAGTCACTTAGTTTTTCTAATTCACGATTAATTTCAACTGATTTTTCATTTATTTTATTTCTATTCACAACAAACTCATCATCTAGTTCTAATAAGGAATTAAGTTGTTTATAAAATAAATCTTTATTATTTGGGTCATCAACATAGAGTACAAAATCACTGATTTTTCCTAATCGATTATAGATTACATCAAGCGCTGTTTTCTTCTCAGATACGACTAGCACCTTTTTATTTTGCAGAACAGCTTGAGAAATGAGCGAAGTAATCGTTTGTGATTTACCAGTCCCAGGAGGACCTTGAATGACCATCGCACGGTCGATACTCGCTAATACTTTTTCTTGTGAATAATTCATTTCATTAATATAAAATAGATTATTTTCATTTGGATCTTGTTGAGATACCTCAGAAACTTGAGGCGTTGGATTATCAATTCCAACAAAAAGATCACGTACTAATCGGCTAATTACTTTATTATCAATAATTTCATTATAATCTCTTTGGATAGCATTACTATAGGTAGGATACGCCCCTAACACACAATAGGGTTTTAATTCTAATGCATCTTGATTGTCATAAGTAGGGAAGGTAAGATTCGTTGTCGCAAAAAATTCCTCAACTGATTTCAACTTTTTATTTTTTATTGAAACATTGTATTTCTTAAAATATTGAACAGCATGATCAATATAATATTCTTTAGACATTTCTTCAACTACATCATCAACGATTACTTCATTTTTATTATTAAATTTATTACTAGCGATAATTAATGTCGAATTATATAAAATATCTCGACTTTTATCAAACGATAATCGGTATTCATTATTCACCACTTCTATTTGAGCAGGAAAAAGCATAAGTGGGGCTTTTATCTTAAAATCACTAAATAAACGCCCTTCTACATAAGGATAAGCTAAATATAAAACCTCTTGTCCTTTTTCAATCCTAACTTTTTCCACTTCACGATACAAAGTCTTTATCGCATGATATTCTTCAACTGCTTTTAAATTATTCTCTTTATCATAATTTACTTTCGCAATCACAAACTGTTTCTTTCCATTTTCATTTATAAATGCATCAAGTATTTTGTTGGCATTCCCTAGTCTTGTTAAATCAAACGCTGTTTTATTAGTCAATCGATTCGCATACAACAATCTATTTTTTTGATTAATATTCACTAATTTATTATTTAACTTTTGTAGAATTTCAAGTTCTTTATTATTCGTCCGTGAATAAGAATATACTGTTTTAATATGATCATTTACAACATCTAAAAACCTTTGCGCATACTTTCCCACAAAAGCTTCTCCAATCCCTCTAATCTTCTTAAAATCAGAAACTTTCTCAGGCATTAAACTAACAATAGAATGGAGTACATCATCATTACAAACAACTACCCGATTCTGCTTCTTTTTTAATTTATTTTTAAAACTTTCATTTTTAATATTTTCTCTTAAATCAACTAATTTAGATAAAAGAACTTTATCCATACATATCACCTCACTTTAGGCATAAGTATATTTTATCACATTATAGTTATAAAAAAAAGAAGCAATAAATAGCTTCTTGTAGAATAAATAATTTAATTTTTGATTATACATCGTTAAGATATAACGATTACTTTAGTAAAAATGGTCTAGATACCCATTTTATTAATTAAATCTTGTAATATATTTGCACTGTTTATCAATCTATCTTGATCTGCTTTACTCATATGAATTTTTATCACTTCACGTATCCCTTGTCGATTTATAATAGCTGGTAGACCAATGTATAATTTGTCGACACCATAATAATTTTCGACAAAAGCACTCACCGGAATAATACTATTAGAATTATTGAAGATAGCTTTCGTAATATGACAAAGACTCATTCCAATTCCGTAATATGTCGATTTTTTCCGTTTTATGATTTTATATGCGGCATCGCGTACATCGACATAAATCTTCTCTAAATCGTCAAAATTATACGTTTTATCTTCACTCACTACATCCAGAAGTGGCTTTACTCCTACATTCGCATTACTCCATAGTGGAAATTCGCTATCCCCATGCTCCCCAACAATATAGGCATGAATATTTTTACTATGTATTTTGAGATAATCCGACAAGAGATAACGTAGTCTTGCTGAGTCAAGTGACGTTCCAGACCCAAAAACTTGTCGACTACTTAAGTTAGAATGCTTTAATGCGACATAGGTTAGGATATCCACAGGATTTGTCGCAATTAGTAATATTCCGTCAAACCTACTTTCCTTTATCCTTTCGACTATTCCTTTAATAATTTTCGAGTTTTTATTCAACAAATCCAGACGTGTTTCTCCTTCTAATTGTGCTGCCCCTGCAGTAATAACAATAATATCTGCATCTTTACAATCACTATAATCTCCAGCATATATTTTCATATCTTTAGGTGCAAAAGCGAGACCATGATTTAAATCCATCGCTTCACCTTCAGCTTTTTTCTTATTTATATCAATTAGAACTAGCTCATCACAAACACCTTGATTTAATAAAGCAAAAGCATAACTCATCCCAACAAATCCTGTCCCAACTAACACTACTTTTCGATATTTCATTATTTACCTCCTCATATAAGGTTTTAATAATTCTATATCATATTTTCCCATTATATACTCAGAATATACTTCTTAAATTAATTCAATATTGACAATACTAGCGATACTAAATTTATCTTTTTTATGATTATTATCGATGATAATCGTTTTTTTAATAATATCAATTTTATCAATTATACCTTCAACTAAATATATATAACCATCATGATAATAATGAAGACTAACCATTTCTTTGTTTTCAAAGTATCTATATAATCGTTCATTTAACTCATCTAATTGATCATCACTTAAAATAGGTCGTGGAACCTTATTCATCTCATAAATTAATTTATTAATATATTCTGCTTGTTCAGGCAATGATGCAAAAGGTTGCCATTTAACCATTCCTCTTTGTTTCATTGTCTCACTCCTCCTTCTTATGATATTTAAGTTCAGCATAATGACCGCCAATTAATTTACTTCTTCTAATAGAAGTTGCTTTATCTAGATAAGATACACCGCGTAAAATACTTTTTTTACCAAACTTATTTCGTATTTCATCCATCACATATGCTAACCTTTGTTGACGTGCTCTATCTTCAAATAGACCTAATTGAATTGGTCTATCCTCACTTAACTTACCAATACTAATCGCTATCGTTCGAATCGGTCTACCATCATAAAATTTATTAAATAAATACTCACATGCCTCATAAATTTCATGTGTAATATTGGTTGGTTCATCAAGTGTCATTTGGCGAGAAAATCCACCACCACCCACATCTTTTGAATAACCAATACTTAAATGGATGGTTTTCCCCATCCTCTTTCTCAAACGTATTCGCATGCCTAACTCTTCACATTGTTCTAACATTACAATTCGTATATTTTCATAATAATCTTCAAATAACGTTTGCCCAATTCCATAATTATGATCATGAATATGATGAGGACTTCTTATTAAACTTCTATCAATTCCATGACTATGATAATATAGCTCTTCTCCAATAATCCCTAATTTTCTACTCAATTTATTAACATCATACTTAGCAATATCACCTACTTTATACATTCCCATTAAATTTAATGTCTTTTCTAAATTTCTTCCAATCCCCCACATTTCTGAAAGCGGAGTAACTGGCCATAATTTTCTTTCCACATCTTCATAAAGCCAATAAGCAATTCCGTCCGGATTTTTTTTTGCTTCTAAATCAAGTGATAATTTCGCTAGTAACATATTTGGTCCTATCCCACAAGCAGATTTTAATCCTGTTTCATCAAATATATCTGCCATTATAATTCTTGCCATTTCTTTAATTTCATTAGTAAATAAATGCATTGTATCTGTGACATCTAAAAAACTTTCATCAATTGAATAAATATGCAAATCCTCTCTAGGAACATATTTTAGAAATATTTCAATTATTTTTTGTGAAAACTCTAAATAAGCTTTCATACGTGCTGGTGCCATAATAATTCCTTGATCCTTAGGTAACTCGTAAAACCTGCACCTATTTTTATATCCTAGTTTCTTAAGACCTGGAGAAATCGCCAAAACAATACTTCCTTGACGCTCTAAATTACCAACAACAGCTAATTTATCCGTCATTGGATCAAGTCCACGCATCACACATTCACAACTAGCATAAAACCCACGTAAGTCAATGCACATAATATTTCGATTGTTTGGATATTCTAACATCTTATCACTCATCTCAAACATATGTTTGCTTTATTTTTATTATATGCATATTTTCATGAAAAAACAACTCCTTTTGTATAAAAAAGCAAACAATTGTTTTAGTAATTTTATCCACAACTCTTAATTAATAAAAATTATTTATCTTTTTTTCATTCTTCTTTGAATGAAAAAAAATGCATCAAAGCAATGCTTTAATGCATTTTTTATTAATTGTCTTTTTATTTTTTATTTATATGCTCATTAAATATACCACGTTTTGTGTAATGAGTATGTAAATATTTATGTGAATTATGTCCTAAAGGATGATCTAAAAATGCCTCATAAATTTTCTTAATAAATGGATTTTCATGTGATTTTCTAATCGTTTTTCCTTCATCCTCTTTATAAATCGCTGCTAAACGTTTCTCACGAACATAATCATTAGTTGGACGTGGTTGACCACCACCACTAATACAGCCACCAGGACAACCCATTACTTCAATAAAATGATATGGAGAAGTACCATTAGCGATTTCTTCCATTAATTTCTTAGCGCCTTCTAATCCACTTGTAACAGCCACTTTAACCGTTACACCATTTAAGAAATCATATTCAGGAAGTGCATCTTCAATAAGTACATCAGCTACTTTAATTTGATCAAATCCAACAATTGGGGTAACATGAAGATTTTTAAATGGTAATTCTCTTCCTGTCACTAGTTCATATACTGTTCTAAGTGCTGCTTCCATAACACCACCAGTAGTTGCGAATATATCCGCTGCTCCTGTTGATAAACCTAGTGGATTATCAAATTCACTATCCTCTAAAGATCTAAAATCTAGTCCAGCATCTTTAATCATTTTTGCCAATTCTCTTGTAGTTAATACAGCATCAACATCAGGATAACCTGTTGAATTCATTTCAGGACGTGTAATTTCAAATTTCTTCGCAGTACATGGCATTACAGAAACAACATAAATATCTTTTGGATCTACACCAATCTTTTCTGCATAGAATGATTTAGCTAGCGCACCTAACATCATATGTGGTGATTTACAAGTAGAAAGATGTCCTAATTGTTCTGGGAAAGCATGCTCAACATACTTAATCCAACCTGGACTACAACTTGTAATCATTGGAAGTGTTGCATCCTCATTTTTAAGTGCATTCGTAACGCGTGATAAAAATTCTGTTCCTTCTTCCATAATGGTTAAGTCAGCTGCAAAGTTTGTATCAAACACATCATCAAATCCAATTCCTCTTAAAGCAGACACCATTTTACCAGTTACAAGCGTTCCTGGTTCATAATCAAATTCCTCACCAAGTGCTGCCCTAATCGCTGGTGCTGTTTGAATCATAACACGTTTATTATCATCATATAGTGCTTCCCATACATTATCTATTGAATCTTTTTCATACAATGCACCAACTGGACAAACAACGATACATTGTCCACAATTACTACAGTTAACAGAGTTAATCGGTAACTCTTCTGGAGGTCCAATAATTGTTTTAAATCCTCTGTTTTGTGCATTCATAATGCCAACACCTTGAATCTCATTACATACTGTTACACACCGTCTACATAAAATACATTTCGCTGTATCTCTTACAATTGATGGTGAAGAATCATCAATAAATGATTTAGAACTTTCACCTTCAAAACGATCATTATCTACCTGTAACAACTCTCCTAATTTTTGAAGTTCACATTCTTGATTACGTGAACAATTAAGACAATCTTTAGGATGGTCCGATAACATTAATTCATATAATACTTTTCTGGTATCTCTTACTTTTTTAGAATTTGTTTTAATAACCATACCTTCTTTAGCTTCAACCATACAAGATGCTTGAAGTGTCTTAGCTCCTTCTACTTCAACAACACATATTCGACAAGAACCAATCTGATGAACCCCCTCAAGATAGCATAAATGAGGAATTAAAATATTGTTATATTTGGCAGCCTCTAATATGGTCATCCCTTCTTTTGCCTTAACCTTTTTATTATTTATTGTTAGGTTAATCAATTTTATCTCCTCCTATCACATCTTAAACATCTCATTGACTCAGCTATCGCATTTAGTTTATGGAAACCAATGGTAACTTCTTTGAAATTTGATGTTCTATCTTTAGGGTCAAGAAACTTCATTGGGAATCTTTCATGTTCAACAATTTCTCCCTCATCTGATCCTTTTGGAATCTCAATTTCTTCACCTGTATTTAATACGCCTTTACCACCTAAGAATACATCAATTGAACGGGCACATTTTTTACCATCAGCGATTGCTGTAATGACAGTATCTGAACCTCTAGCAACATCTCCACCTGCAAATACACCTTCTAAACGTGTCATTAAAGTGTCTTTATCAGTGACAAAAGTACCCCATTTTGTTACTTCTACTTCATCTTTTTTAATAAATGGTAAATCTGAGTATTGACTTACTGCAGGAATAATCATATCCGCCTTAATTCTAAATTCAGTTCCCTTAACAGGTACTGGTTTACGTCTTCCACCAGAATCAAATTCACCTAATTCCATCTTCAAACATTCAATTTCTTGAACTTTATTGGTTCCATGAATTTTTACTGGGGATACTAATTCAATAATTTTAATATTTTCTTCTTGTGCATCTATTACTTCTCTTTCATCTGCAGGCATGTCACCTATTGTTCTACGGTATAAAATAACAACTTCACTAGCACCTTTACGAACGGCTACTCTCGCTGCATCAATCGCTGTATTTCCACCACCAATAACAACAACTCTTCCCTCTACTTGTTTACACTTATCTAAATGAACATCTTTTAAGAAATCTAATCCATGATAGACTCCTTTTAATTCTTCACCAGGAATACCAATTTTTCTTGAGAACTGTGTTCCTGTTGCTATATAAACTGCATCATGCTTAGCTTTTAATTCATCAAAAGTAATATCCTTACCAACTTCAACATTTAAATTAATATTTACACCAACTTGTTCTATTAATTTAATTTCTTTTTGAAGTATTTCTTTCGGTAATCTATATTCCGGAATACCAAAGGCTAGTACCCCACCAGCAACCGGTTGCTGTTCATAAACTTCTACATCATAACCTAATCGAGCTAAATAATAACCACAAGTTAAACCTGATGGTCCTGCTCCTATAATACCAACTGATTTACCCTTTTTAGGGAAAACTAAATCCATATAAGGTGTATCATCTTTTAACACCTCATCCGCAATATAACGTTTTAAATCTGATATCGCGATAGACTCATCTAATTGAGATCTTCTACATTTACTTTCACATGGATGGGTACAAACTCGACCACATACCGCTGGGAATGGATTTTCTTTTCTAATGAGATTATAGGCATCTCTAATTCTACCTTCAGCAATAAGCGCAATATATCCTGGTACATTTATATCAGCTGGACATGCGTTTTGACATGGTGATAAGAATAAATCACTACATACGCCTGCTTCACAATACTTGTATTTAATATGATCCTCATATTCTTGTCTGAAATACTTAATTGTACTCAACACAGGATTAGGAGCTGTTTGACCTAAACCACATATTGCTGTCTCTTTAATCGTCTCACCAAGCTCTATTAATAGTTCAATGTCTCCCTCTTTTCCTTCTCCCTTTGTAATTCTTTCTAAAATTTCTAACATTCGTTTTGTTCCTACTCGACACGGCACACATTTTCCACAAGATTCTTCCTGAACAAACTCCATAAAGAATCGTGCCATATCAACCATACAAGTATCTTCATCCATACTAATGAGTCCACCAGAACCCATAATTGCTCCAAGTTCTTTCAGATTATCATAATCAACTTTTGTATTTAAAAATTCTTTTGTAATACATCCACCAGATGGTCCACCTGTTTGAGCAGCCTTAAACTTTTTATTTTTAGGTATTCCACCACCTATATCATATAAAATATCTCCTAAAGTAATCCCCATTGGTACTTCAACAATACCAGAATTATTGATATCTCCCGCTAAGGCGAAAACTTTAGTCCCTTTACTACCTTCAGTACCGAAACATTTAAACCATTTACTTCCTTTTTGGATGATAAGAGGAACATTCGCAAATGTTTCCACATTATTAATAATCGTCGGTTTTTCAAACAAGCCCTTTTCAAAAGGAAAAGGTGGTTTTTGACTCGGCTCACCCCGACGCCCTTCAATTGATGCCATTAGCGCTGTTTCTTCTCCACAAACAAATGCCCCTGCACCAATTCTTATTTCAAGATCAAAATTGAATTCACTTCCTAAAATATTCTTTCCTAAAATTCCATTTTCTCTTGCTTGTATAATCGCATTTTGTAATCTCTCAACAGCTAAAGGATACTCCGCTCTTACATAAACATATCCTTTTGTAGAACCTATTGCATATCCACCAATCATCATTCCTTCAATAACACAATGAGGGTCTCCTTCAAGAATACTTCGGTCCATAAAAGCACCAGGGTCTCCTTCATCTGCATTACAAACAATATATTTTTCCTTACCAGGTGCGTTTAATCCTGCTTGCCATTTAATACCAGTTGGGAAGCCTCCACCTCCACGACCACGTAAACCAGATTGTTTCATTTCTTCAACTACTGCTTCACTAGACATATTCTGAAGTACTTTAGCTAACGCCATATATCCATCATTTGCGATATATGCTTCAATCGAAGCATAATCAATCGTGCCACAATTTTTAAGTGCTATTTTCACTTGTTGTTTAAAGTAATTAATATCGTATAAATGTGGAATATATCTTTCCTCTACAGAATCATAATAAGTTTTATCTAATTTAATCTCTCCATTAATAAAATGGGAAGCAACAATTTCTGGTACATCTGAAACTTCTACTTTTGTATAAAAAATATCTCCTGGTTGTACAAGCATTACCGGTCCTATATCACATGTACCCATACATCCTGTTTCAGTAATAAATACATCATTTGTTAAATTATTTTCATCAACCGCTTTAATGAGTGCATCTTTCACATCATAACAATTTGAAGAGATACATCCAGCCCCACCACAAACTAATACTTTGAATTTGTACTTATCACATTGTTCCTGAAATTTCTTTTTAATATTTTCTAAATCTTCCATACTTTTAATTAAGTTCTTACTCATCATTTTCACATCCTTCTAGTTTTCGTTTCATACTTAGTAATACTTCTCAAGGATTGAATGCAATTTATCAGGATTAACCTGTTTAAAAACCTTGTCATTAATCGTTATAGCTGGTGCTAATCCACAAGCCCCAATACAGCGCATAACTTCTAGCGTAAACTTACCATCTTTTGTGGTGTCACCTACATTAATATCTAGAATTTCTCCTAGTTTTTCAGCGATTTTTTTACCACCTCTTACGTAGCAAGCTGTCCCAAGACAAACACGTATGGTATTTTCCCCACGTGGTTGGGTAGAAAAGAATGAGTAAAATGATACTACCCCAGAAACTTCAGATAAAGGTATGTTAAGCCTTTGTGCGATAAATTCCTGAAGTTCTAGCGGTAGATAACCAAAAATCCCTTGAGCAAAATGAAGAATTTGAATGAGACACCCTTCTTTGTCTTTGTACTCTTCGATTATTTGTTCAATCTTCGCATATTTTTGTTCATCTGATTCTTCACAACAACTACACTTCTTAGAATCTTCTAACATATTCAACCTCCCCTTAAATCATTTAACTTTGTTATAAGTTTCACAAATGACATCAAAAAAAATAACCAAGTTATACATAAATTATATCATTATATATAGATAATTTCAAAATTTTTCATGCGTCATATTCCGACAACATTCTTCAAGTTTCACCATTTTTTTCACAAAAAAACTGGATAAATCGACAATTTATCCAGTTAACTATAATATTTTAACAATTTTTATAGACCATCTTTCCACCTACAAAGGTCATCAGTACTTCAATATCCTTTATATTAGAACGCTTAGTCTTAAGGATATCATCCTTTAATACAACTAAATCAGCAAACTTGTTTTCTGTTATACTTCCTTTGGTATTTTCTTCAAAGGAAGTATAAGCCCCTTCTTGTGTATAATGATATAATGCCTCATATACACTCAACCTCTCTTTAGGATTCCATCCACCAATAGGTTCTCCACTAAGATCAGAACGTGTAACTGCACAGTGAATATTTGACATTGTATCTAATGCTTCAACAGGACAATCCGTTCCAAAAGAAGTATGAATTCCTTTATCAATCATTGACTTAAAAGCATAAGATGTCTTTGCCAGCTCCTTACCTACTCGGTCTTCAACAATGTGTAAATCATAATGAAGAAAGATGGGCTGTACATAAGCACATATATCTAATTCTTTATATTTATTTAATAAGTATTCGTCCATAATCTGACAATGAATAATTCCATGACGATGATTAGCTCGATAGTCTTTTTCTAATATTTTTTCATAACTTTCAAACACCATATACATCGCTCTATCCCCAATACAATGTACAGCTATTTGCATGCCTGCTTGATGTGCTGTTCCAATTAAATCATCTAATTCCTCTTGTGAATAACACATAATCCCTCTTGTACTAGGATCATCTGCATATGGTTTCGTTAACGCAGCTGTTCTAGCTCCAAGTGAACCATCACTTAAAACCTTTAATGGACCTATTTTAAAGAATTCATTTCCAACTCCTGTATTGTAACCTAAAGATAAAAATTCAATTAACTCTTCTTTATTTAATAAACTTTGTTCATAAATACGACAGGTTAATTTTCCTTCATCTCTTAAGGCTTCATAAGCCTTAAGTACTTGTTTATAATTGCCTGCATGTGATAAATCATCTGTTTGAATTGACGTAAGCCCCTTACTATTTGCATATTTCATAGCTAATAGTAACGTTTCTTTTATGTCATCAACTCTTGGTTTGGGCATATTCTCGAAAATTAGACTTAATGCGTTCTCCCTAAATAACCCCAAATCAATATCAAACGCTCCCCCTTCGACCTCTTCTGTCAAATGATTAATTCCACATACTTCTAATGTTTTAGAATTTACAACTGCCATATGTCCACAAGCACGTGTTAAAATAATTGGATGTTTTGTTGATATTTGATCTAAATCCATTCGAGTTGGAAATCTCTTATCCCCAGTAAAATAATCTTGATTCCATCCCCGCCCTTGAATCCAACGATTATATGCTATATTTTTATCATTTATATAACTTTTTACTTTCAAAATTATCTCATCAATCGATTGAACATTCATCAAATTTACCATTTGTAAGGTTAATCCAAACCCATATAAATGCATATGACTATCATTAAGTCCAGGAATAACTGTTTTTCCTTCTAAATCAATACATTCTTCTCCAGGAAATTTCATTGAAAGGATTTCTTCATTAGTACTCACTTTAACAAATTTATTACCTTTAATCTTAACTGCTTGAGCAAACTTATTTCTTTTATCCATCGTAATAAAATTACCGTTATATAAAATCATACACTTTAACTCCTTATATTTTAACTAATCTATAATTATTATATAATTCAGATACTAAAAAAACAATTGTATATTTATACTAAATAACCAACAAAATCAATCTTTCGACATAGATAATAATATACAAAAGGAAAAATTTGATTATGTTTAGATTTACTAGCTACTAATTCATCCTCAATAATTAACAAATGAAGTTAATGATGAAACATTGTTTATTAATAAACTTATAATCAATAACCTATAAAAAAAGAATATATCAAAATTTAAGATACATTCTTCATTATATATAAGTTTCAATAGTCAACTTTACATAAATATAATCCTTGTGGTTCTGCAGTATATCGCGCTTTAGCACGATCTTTATGCCCAAACAAATAGTTAATAACATCAATATCTTTTTTACCTAATCCTATTTCAATGATAGTTCCCATCATAATCCGAATCTGATAACGTAAAAATCCATTTCCTATAAAAACAAATTCTAACTCCTTATCTTTAACATTTATCTGTGTTTCATAAATCGTTCTTACTTTATTTTTATTAACATGTTGACCGGATGAAAAGCTCGTAAAATCATGCGTCCCTTCAAAAAGTTTTAACGCTTGTTTCATTTTATTAACATCTATTGTTCGATTAATAAAACACACATATCCACTTCTAATCGGATTATATTCATCTAAGGAAATATAATAACGATATTCTTTTCTTTTAGCACTAAATCGAGCATGAAAATCTTCGGTAACTATTTCAACCTCTTTAATATAAATATCTTTAGGTAAAATGGAATTAATGGCTCTTTTCCAATTCTGATTTTTAATATCTAATTCAGTATCAAAATGAAATACTTGCCCCAATGCATGAACAAAAGCGTCTGTCCGACCAGCTGAATGAATTGTTATCGGGTATTTATGAATTATTTTTAATGCTTTTTCAATTTCAGCTTGAACGGTTCTCTCTTTTATTTGTCGCTGATATCCTGAAAACCTACAACCATCATAAGAGACAATACATTTAATTCGATACGACATAGTTTCACTTCCATTTATCCAAAATATATAAAATAACTCACTAATATAAGAAAACTTGAGACATACAATGTATCTCTAAGGTGCCATTTGAGTTCTCTAAAACTTGTTCTTTTCTTACCTGGTACATACCCTCTTGCTTCCATCGCATTGGCTAAATCCTCAGCCCGTTTAAAGGAAATAATAAACATTGGAATAAGGAGAGAAATGATTTGAATTATTTTATCTTTTATATTTCCTTCTGTAAAATCAGCTCCTCGTGAGGTCTGTGCTTTTAAGATTTTCTGTGTTTCTTCTAATAAAGTTGGAATAAAACGTAAAGCAATAGAAATCATTAAAGCTAATTCTGAAACTGGTAATTTTATTATTTTTAGTGGACCTAAAACACGTTCTATTGCTAATGTTAAATCAGTAGGTTTCGTTGTAAAAGTTAGTAAAGATGAAAATGAAATAATTAAAACTAATCGTAATATAATAAACCCACTAGTCATCACAGCGTTTTTATATACTATCCAATTAAATGTCCACGTTATTTGTTCACTTTTGTAGAAATACACAATTAAGATGTTTATGATTATGAATATGAGTGTCGAAAATTTAATAATTTTCCCGGAAATATACTTATCAATTTTTTTAATTATTCTTAATATGATTAACAAAATAATTATAATTCCATAAATTCCAACAATAATTTTATTGAGTGAAATACGTAATGGTGGAAATGGATCCCCTGTTTTATAAAAAAACAAGTTCAAAAAGAACGTTAACAACATTAAGAAAAATATGGGTTTTATACTACGTATAAAAAACTTCAATGAAACTCCACTAGTTAATATTATAAATAAAGTAAAGACAAATGCTCCTAAGTATGTAACCCAGTTATTCGCTAAAAAGATAACTACAATAAAAAACGTAGACATCACCAATTTAGCACGTGGGTCTAATCGGTAATACCATGAATCCCCATATAAATATTGACCTAATTTTATATTATCTAACATGAGGTTCACCACCTATTGCTTCCACAATTGCTTGGGATAATTCATCAACTGTTTTAATCTTTTTATCTAAAGTTATCCCTAATTTATTTTCAATATGATAAATCATCTTTGTAATATCTGGAAAATCAAGTTGATATTTTGTTAATAAATCTTTTTGTGAAAACAACTCCATTGGCTTCCCATCAAAAACTAACTTCCCATGGTCCATAACAATGACCCTTTTAGCATATTGGGCTACATAATTCATATCATGTGTAATTAAGATAATTGTTTTTTGATGGTTTTCATAAAGATTATTAAACATCTCCATCATTTCTTTTTGACCTGATGGGTCTAAACCTGCCGTTGGTTCATCTAGGACTAAGACTTGAGGGTCCATTGCTAAAATCCCTGCTATCGCCACACGTCTCATTTGACCACCACTTAGATTTAGTGGAGAACGAGTTAAAAACTCATCATCAAGACCAACTAAATTAATCACTTCATGTGCTTTTTTTGATGCTTCATCTTTTGATACACCAAAATTCATCGGTCCAAACATGATATCTTTTTCTACTGTTTCTTCAAATAATTGATATTCAGGAAATTGAAATACTAGTCCAACTCTTTTTCTTATTGAATTAATGCCTTTATTTTTCTTGCCACCAATTACTTTTTTATCAAATATATTAATGGTACCACTATTAGGTAGTAATAAAGCATTCATATGTTGAATAAGGGTTGATTTACCTGAACCTGTATGACCAATGACGGCAACATAACTACCTAATTCAATATTTAAATCAATATCAATTAATGCAGCATGTTCTCTTACAGAACCTTCAGCATATCTAAAATTTACTTTTTCAAATTGTATTCCCATAATGAATTCACCAAATCTTCCTCTTTAACATATAGCTTGTCAAAGATATCATAATCTTTAAGTTTATTTGAAAGCTTGACAGTCATGGGGATATCTAATCCACAATCTTTCATCAATGCTTCATCTTGTAAAATGTCTTCAGGTAGTCCAGAAGCCACCACTTGCCCATTCTTCATAACAATAATTCGATCGGCAAGCATTGCTTCATTAATGTCATGCGTTATTGATACAATGGTTTTTTCACCATCAGTTTTCAATTCTTTAATAAGTGAAACAATATCATCTCTACCTTGTGGATCTAACATTGAAGTTGATTCATCAAGAAATAATACTTTTGAATCTAGTGCAAGTGCCCCGGCGATTGCCACACGTTGTTTCTGTCCTCCAGATAACATATGAGGTTCAGATGATAAAAAATCTTGCATTTTTACTTTCTTAATAAATTTATCGATTCTATTTTTCATTTCTTTACGACTTATTTGTTGGTTTTCCATCCCAAATGCGATATCGTCTAACACGGTAGACCCAACAAATTGATTGTCTGGATTTTGGAATACTATTCCAATATCTCTTCTTATATCATAAACGGTATCTTCACTTAATACTTTATCGTTTACTTCAACTGTCCCTTTTAAAGGAACTAATAAACCGATAATTAATTTCGATAACGTAGATTTTCCAGACCCATTATGGCCTAATATACAAACCCACTCACGTTCATAAATTTCCAATGATAATTTATTAATTGCTAAATTTTTATTATCATAACTAAAGTATAGATCATTAACTTTAATAATTGGATGATTCATAATGTTTCCTCCTAAGTAATGGCGTCAAAATCTGAAACTGAATTTTCTCCTTCAATAACTACTTTTAAATGATGTGGTAGACAAATAATAGGAACTCCAGGCATACGAACAAAACCTTGTCTAACATCATCTTTATTTGGACAATCAGCATCTATTACTTCTACACCATTATCGTGTATATAAATTAAATTATAACCATAATCGTTATTTATTGTAATTTTTTTATCTACTGAATTCGTTAATTTAACAGAATGCACTAGTTTTCTATCTATATATACATTAACATATCTTTCATTTCCAATATTACTTAAATATAGTTTATACCCAATACCGATTATCATCATAATAATAATCGCCACAAGACCAATATATAAATCCCCTTTTTTCATTAAATCACCTCTTTTTCATTACAGCATATCCATTATATCAAATTTTTCTCTATAATAACACTGTCAATTGTTTCATTAAATAAAAAAATAATTTTTTATTTCCTTACTTAATCAAATAATTTAAAAATAGAGGACAAGTGATAAAAAAGTTATCACATGTCCCCATCTTTTTGTTATTCTACAAATTCAATAATAGTCATAGGAGCAGCATCACCTTGACGTGTTCCTACTTTTAATATTCTTGTATATCCACCATTGCGTTCTTTGAAGCGTGGTGCAATATCAGAGAATAATTTTTGAATTGCATCTTGTGTCTCGTTTGCTTCTTTTCTACGTACATATGCTGCTACTTGACGACGTGCATGTAAATCACCACGTTTACCTAAAGTAATCATTTTCTCAGCAATAGAACGAACTTCCTTTGCACGAGTTTCCGTGGTTGTAATACGTTCATTAATGATTAAATCTGTCACTAAATTTCGTAACATATGTTTACGATGATCACTTCTTCGACCTAATTTACGATATCCTCTAGCCATCGTACTCTGGTCCTCCTTTCAAAATTTATGTGAAATTCGGAAAATGATTAATTGCGACGTAATGAAAGTCCTAATTCATTTAATTTATCTTTAACTTCTTTTAATGATTTACGACCTAAATTACGTACTTTCATCATATCTTCTTCAGTTTGATTTGCTAATTCTTGAACAGTGTTAATACCAGCACGTTTTAAACAATTGTATGAACGAACTGATAAATCTAAGTCTTCAATACTCATTTCTAAGATTTTATTTTTGCTGTCTTCTTCACTTTCAATCATGAATTCAGCCATTTTTGCACGATCATTTAATTCAACAAACACATTTAAGTGTTCAATTAAAATTTTTGACGATAAGGCGATTGCTTCTTGGGGTTCTATGCTACCATTAGTGTAAACTTCGATTATCAATTTATCATAATCAGCATCTTGACCAACACGTGTTTTCTCAACCTCATACTGAACTCGCTCAATAGGGGTATAAATAGAATCAATAGCAATTTGCCCTATTTCTTGATTGAACTTCTTATTTTCATTTGAACTTACATATCCACTACCTCGACGGGCAATCAAGGTCATATCTAGTTTACCACCTTTTGAAAGTGTAGCAATATGTAATTTAGGGTTAATAATCGTTACTTGTTCATCATGTTCAATATCTGCAGCTGTTACAACACCTTCACCATTTGCATGGATTTCTAAAACTTTCTCAATATAATCGTCATCAGAATCGATATGTAGAATTAATTTTTTTAAATTTAAAATAATAGTTGTTGCATCTTCAACAACGCCAGTGATAGCACTAAATTCGTGTTGTACACCTTCAATTTTAATTGTTGTTACAGCAGAACCTGGTAATGAAGATAATAAAATTCTTCTTAATGCATTTCCTAAAGTAATTCCATATCCTCTTTCTAATGGTTCAATAACAAACTTGCCATAATATTTATCTCTAGCATATTCTTCGATTCCAACATTAGGTTTCTCAAATCGTAACATAATAGCATTAGCCCTCCTTATTTATGTTTTCCCCTAGATTTTCTATCAACAGTTCCTGATATAGATTATCCACGAGGACGTTTTGGAGGACGACATCCGTTATGAGGAACAGGTGTAACGTCCTTAATAGATGTAATATCTAATCCTGCAGTTTGCAACGCTCTGATAGCTGCTTCACGCCCTGGTCCAGGACCTTTTACAGATACTTCAACTCTTTGCATACCTTGCTCCATTGCAGCTTTAGCAGCAGCTTCAGAAGTCATTTGAGCAGCGAACGGAGTAGATTTACGAGACCCTTTAAATCCTAATGCACCAGCACTGCTCCATGCAATAGCATTTCCTCTTTCGTCTGTAAGAGTAACAATTGTATTATTATAAGTCGAATGAATATGTGCTACCCCAACTGGAATATCTTTTTTCACACGACGCTTACGTACTTGTTTAGCCATTTTTTAACCTCCTTCGCTATTACTTAGTAGCTTTTTTCTTGTTAGCAACAGTACGTGATGGACCTTTTCTAGTACGAGCATTCGTTTTAGAGCGTTGTCCACGTACTGGTAATGATCTACGATGACGTAATCCACGGTAGCTACCGATTTCCATTAAACGTTTAATATTTAATGATACTTCACGTCGTAGGTCACCTTCAACTTTATAATTCTCAACTGAACGACGAATACGGTTTAATTCATCTTCTGTTAAATCGCGTACACGTGTATCTTCTGATACATTGGCTTCTTTTAAAATTTGTTCAGCTCTTGATCTCCCAATCCCGAATATGTAAGTCAATGAAATTACAATTCGTTTTTCACGTGGGATATCTATACCTGCGATACGTGCCATTAACCGCACCTCCTAAATTTTTATCCTTGTTTTTGTTTATGTTTTGGGTTTTCGCATATAACCATTACTTTACCTTTACGGCGAATAACTTTACATTTATCACAAATAGGTTTTACAGATGGTCTTACTTTCATTATTTAAAAACCTCCTTATCTTTTGGGAGCTTATAGTTACTTATGTCTATAAGTGATACGGCCACGTGTTAAATCATACGGTGACAATTCTACTGTCACTTTATCTCCTGGTAAAATGCGTATGTAATTCATGCGGATTTTACCAGAAACGTGCGCCAAAATCTTGTGACCATTTTCTAATTCAACTCTGAACATTGCATTAGGTAATGTTTCAACCACAACAGCTTCAACTTCAATAACATCTTGTTTAGCCATAGTTAACTCCTCCTTAAACACATTAAACCTGTGTTAAAATTTCGTAACCATTATCTGTTATAACTATCGTATGCTCAAAATGAGCACATAGTTTTTTATCAGCTGTAACTACAGTCCAATTATCGGGTAAGACTCTGACGAATCTTTTACCTTGATTTACCATAGGTTCTATGGCCAATGCCATACCTTTTTTCAACAATGGTCCACGATTTGGATGGCCAAAATTAGGAATAGGTGGGTCTTCATGAAGTTCTTGTCCTATTCCATGGCCGACATATTCTTCAACAATTGAAAATCCATTATTTTCAACATGTTTTTGAATAGCATGAGATATATCAAATAGTCTGTTACCCGGTTTAGCTTTTTTCAAACCTTCATATAACGAATTTTCTGTAACAGTCAATAATTTTCTTGCACTTTCTGATACTTTACCAACAGGAAAACTCCAAGCAGAGTCTCCATGATATCCATTATATTCAGCACCGATATCAATTGAAATAATGTCACCATCTTTTAATTTTTTTGATCCTGGAATTCCATGAACAAGCTCCTCATTTACAGAAGCACATATACTTCCAGGAAAACCATTATAACCTTTAAAACTAGGAATAGCATGATTAGATCTGATTACTTCCTCAGCAATTATGTCTAATTCTTTTGTAGTAATCCCTGGTTTTATATGCTTTTTTAACTCTGCATGGGTTAGGGCAACTATACGACCTGCTTGTCGCATAATTTCTATTTCGCGTTGAGTTTTGCATATAATCATTATTTTAATCCTCCAAGTGTCGTTTTAATATCACTAAACACTTCATTGATATCTTGCTCTCCATTAATATTAAATAAATTTCCTTTAGCACTATAATAATCTAATAAAGGTTTCGTTTGATTATTGTATACTGCTAAACGATTTTCTACTGTCTCCTTATTATCATCTTTACGTTGAAATAACGTTCCACCACATTTATCACAAACATCTGGTACTTTTGGAGAATTAAAAGATAAGTGGTAAGTAGCACCACAATCTTTACAAATTCTTCGACCGGTTAATCTATCTAAAAGCAATGAATGATTGACAATAATATTCAGCACAGCATCAACTCGCATATTTAAATCAAATAACATTTCATCTAAGTTAACTGCTTGTGCAACTGTTCTAGGATAACCATCAAGTAAAAATCCAGATTTACAATCATCTTTTGTAAGACGCTCACGAACAATCCCATTAGTTACATCATCTGGGACTAATAATCCTTGGTCTAGATAATCTTTAGCTTTTTTACCTAATGCTGTTCCCTCTTTAATTGCTTGACGAAACATGTCTCCTGTAGATATATGAGGAATTTGATATTCAGCAATAATTTTTTCCGCCTGAGTGCCTTTTCCAGCACCAGGAGGACCCATAATTAACATTTTCATATCAATCCATACCTCTTGACTTTTTTATTTAATGAAACCACTATATTTTTGGGCTTTTGATTTTGTTTCAATTTGTTTAAATAATTCTTGTGCAACACCAACTACAATTAGTAAACTTGTTCCACCGATTCTTACTGAACCTGGAAGGTCTGTAAATATTGAGAATAAAATTGGTAAGATTGCAACAATCATCAAATAAGTAGAACCGATTACGGTTGTTCTAAATAAAACTCCAGAAACAAAGTTTTCTGTTTCTTTACCAGGTCTAACCCCAGGTATATAAGAACCTTGTTTTCTTAAATTCTCAGCTACCTTTTCTGGACTAACTTGTACGAAAGCATAGAAAAATGAGAATAAGAAAATTAATAATACATATAATGTAAATCCAATCGGTTGATTATAGTTAAACAAATTTTGTAATGTATTTTTTAAATTCATATTCGTAGTAAACGATGCTATAGTTAACGGTAAACTTAATAATGATGAGGCAAAAATTACTGGAATAACACCAGATGGATTCAATTTGATTGGTAAATGTGAATCTTTTTTACCTTTAAGTGTTGCAGAATTTGCTCTATTTGCATATTGAATCGGTATTTTACGTGTAGCATTTTGCATAAAAATGATTGCGATAACAATTATAATCATTACAAGAATAACTAATAAAAATATTAATGCTTGTTTTGGATCTGTAACCATTACCCATTCTTTAATTGTTTTATTATATTGATTTGCTGTTGCATTAAATCCCACAATATATTTTTTAAATAAATCACTAATCATGTATGGGAAACTTGCTACGATACCAGCCATAATAATCATAGATGTACCATTACCAATTCCCTTAGCGGTAATTTGGTCAGCTAGCCATAAAACTGCAGCAGTACCTGCTGTCATAACTAAAGCAATATAAGTATACATAAGAGGGGTAACATTAAATGGTTCTAAAAGGGTTCCATGATATAATTTATCAAATCCAATAGACATCGCTAAAGCTTGAATAAATGCTAATACTAAAGCAGAATAGCGTGTTACTAACTTAATTTTATGTTTACCAGTTTCTCCCTCTTTAGACCATTCAGACAATACTGGAACAATATCCATTTGAAGTAACTGAATTACAATCGAAGCGGTAATGTATGGGCTAACCCCTAAAGCAACGATTGAAAAACGTTTTAATGCTCCTCCTGAAAGTGCATTAGCAAATCCTAATAAACTTGTCTCTTCCAAGTTTTTTAATACACTTGGATCTGACAATGGAATTGGTATAAACGTCATTAATTTAAAGATTAAAAACGCAAACAATGTGAAGAAGATACGTTTTCTAAGGTCTTTATTTTTAAAAGCTTGTACTAATGCTTTAAACACATTAGATCACCTCAACTTTTCCACCAATGGCAGTTATTTTTTCTTCAGCAGAAGCAGTAAATTTTGTTGCTTTTACTGTAAGTTTCTTAGTAAGTTCACCACTTCCTAATACTTTAATACCTAACTTCCCTTTTTGAACTTTTGTTAATTCTGCATTTGTAATTATTTTATTTTGATTTAAGAATTCTGGTGTAATTACAGATTCTTCATCAAAACGACTTAATAAGTCTAAATTTATTAAAACAAATTTTTTCGTAGTAAAATTAGTAAATCCACGTTTTGGTAAACGTCTGAATAATGTTGTTTGTCCACCTTCAAATCCTGGGCGAACACCACCACCTGAACGTGCATTTTGACCTTTGTGACCTTTACCAGCAGTTTTTCCTAAACCTGAACCAGTACCACGTCCAAGACGTTTTTTAGATTTACGGAAAATGACTTTTTCGCCATTTTCGTTATATCCTAATTGATGTAATTTCACGGCGAGACACCTCCTTGTTATTTTTCTTCTACTTTAACTAAAGATGAAACCTTATTAATCATTCCACGAATTGTAGGTGTATCTTGTTTCACGACTGAACTATTTACCTTAGTAAGTCCTAAAGATTCAGCGTTTTTACGTACATCAGGTCTTGCTCCAATCAAACTTTTAACTAAAGTAATTTTAATATTGTTAGCCATTTGGAGATTCCCTCCTTATCCTAAAATTTCCTGTACAGATTTTCCTCTTAACGCAGCTACATCTTCAGCAGTGCGTAATTCTTTTAACCCTTCAATAGTTGCACGAACCACATTAATAGCTGAACGTGAACCTAAACATTTTGATAATATATCTTTAACACCTGCTAACTCTAGTACAGCACGAACTGGTCCACCAGCGATAACTCCGGTACCGGCTCCAGCAGGTTTTAATAAGATGTTTCCTGAACCATAAATTCCATTAACTGCATGAGGGATTGTAGTATTTATGATAGGTACACTAATTAAGTTCTTTTTAGCATCTTCAATTGCTTTTTTGATTGCATCAGGAACTTCATTAGCTTTACCAGTACCAAATCCAACATGACCATTTTTATCCCCAACAACTACTAAAGCAGCAAAACGCATACGACGTCCACCTTTAACTACTTTTGTTACACGGTTGATTGAAACAACACGCTCTTCAAGTTGTAAATTGCTAGGATCTATAAATTGATGCATTGAGTTTCCCTCCTTCTATTAAAATTCAAGTCCTGCTTCACGAGCAGCTTCTGCCATAGCTTTAACACGTCCATGGTATAAATACCCAGCGCGGTCAAAAATTATTTTTTTAACATCTTTTTCTTGCGCTCTTTCTGCAATTAATTTTCCAATTAATTTTGCAGCTTCAATATTTCCACCATTTTTTACATTCAATTCTTTTTCTTTTGTTGATGCACTAACTAATGTTACTTGTTTTGTATCATCAATTAATTGTGCTTCAATGTGTCTAGCTGAACGGAACACATTCAAACGAGGCATGTTAGGAGTTCCTGAGATTTTTTGACGAATACGTAAATGTCTTTTTTTACGAGTTTCGTTACGTGATGGTTTATTAATCATGAATTAAGCCACTCCTTTCTTACTATTTTGCAGTTTTACCTTCTTTAATTCTAACATGCTCACCTTTGTAACGAATACCTTTACCTAAGTAAGGCTCTGGAGCACGTAACTTACGAATATTAGCGGCGAATTCACCAACTAATTGCTTATCGCAACCTTTAATAATAATGATAGTATTTTTGGGAACTTCTACAGTAATCCCTTCAGGAATTTCAACATTTTCTGGATGTGATTTACCTAAAGCAAGATTTAAGATATTCCCCTTTAAAGTAGCACGGTACCCAACACCTTTAATTTCTAATTCTTTTGTGAAACCTTTAGTTACCCCTTCAATCATATTATTAATGATTGCTCGAGTAGTACCATGAAGTGCTCTTTTTTCTCTTGAATCAGAGTCACGAGAAATAACTAATTCATTTTCTTGTCTATCTATTTTAATGATATTTTTAAACTGAAACGATAATTGTCCTTTTGGTCCTTTAACTGAAACAAGATTGTTAGTATCAATATTTACTTCAACCTCATTTGGAACCACGATAGGTTTTTTACCAATACGAGACATTGCACAGCGCACCTCCTGTCCGATTATTTTTTATTACCATATGTAAGCTAATACTTCTCCACCGATTTGTTTTTGACGTGCTACTCTATCTGTCATAATACCTTCCGAAGTAGAAATAACGGCTATACCTAAACCATTTAAAACTTTAGGAAGTTCATCTGTTTTAGCGTACACACGTAGTCCTGGTTTTGAAATTCGCTTTAAGCCTTTAATAACACGTTCATTTTTAACATACTTTAAATAAACACGTAAAATACCTTGTTTATCATCTTCAATATACTCAACATCATTGATATACCCTTCAAATTTTAAAACTTCTAACATTTGAAGTTTAATTCTTGAAGCAGGCATTTCAACAACCTCATGACGCATTTGACTGGCATTTCTGATACGAGTTAACATATCTGCAACTGGATCTGTCATAACCATTTTTAATTTCCTCCTTCCCATTAAATGAGAATTTATAATTAAATGAGAATTTATAATTTATAATTTTAGTTAAATAATAATTTATATAAAAAGATTACCAACTTGATTTTTTAACACCTGGAATTTGTCCTTTGTAAGCTAAATCACGGAAACAAATTCTGCATAACTTAAATTTACGCATTACTGAATGTGGACGACCACATCTTTCACAACGAGTGTATTCACGCACACCAAACTTTTGTTTTCTATGTGCTTTAATGATTAAAGATTTTTTAGCCATTACCTTACGCCTCCTTTTTACTTTTTGAATGGCATACCGAGTTGGCCTAATAATTCGCGGCATTCTTCATCAGTGTTAGCAGTTGTTACAATAACTATGTCCATACCACGAACTTTATTTACTTTATCGTAATCGATTTCAGGGAATATAAGTTGTTCTTTAACTCCTAATGTGTAGTTTCCACGACCATCAAAAGCAGATTTTGAAACTCCATTAAAGTCACGAACACGTGGTAATGAAATTGATATTAATTTATCTAAAAAGTCAAACATGCGTGCGCCACGTAAAGTTACCTTACATCCAATAGACATACCTTCACGTAATTTAAAACTAGCAATTGATTTTTTTGCTTTTGTTATGATTGGTTTTTGACCTGTGATGATTGTTAAATCATTGACAGCATCATCTAACACTTTTGAATTAGTAATAGCGTCACCAACACCCATGTTAACAACAATTTTATCTATTTTTGGTACTTGCATTACTGAAGTATAACCAAACTTTTTTGATAATGCAGGTATTACTTCATTTTTGTATTGTTCATACAAACGATTCATTTAGGTTGAACCTCCCTTCAAAGTTTGTTTTTACTTTCTAAAGTTATCCTTGTTCGGATTATCTAATATTTCACCTGATGCGTTTTTACCAACAGTATAGCGAACTTTTACCAATTTTCCTGCTTTATTTTCAACAAATTTATGCCCTATTCTAACTGGTTTTTTAGTAACAGGGTCAAGAACTTGCACATTAGAAGCATGAATTGGCGCTTCAAATTCAACAATACCACCTTGTTGGTTCGCTTGATTAGGTTTTGTATGTTTCTTTACGATATTTTTTCCTTCAACAATGACTTTGTTTTCTTTAGGAAACACATGTAGTACAGTACCTTGTCTTTTTGTCACATCTAAAGCAGAACTACCTTTTCCTGCGATAATTTGAACTTTGTCACCTTTTTTTATATGCATTCTGATTGCACCTCCTAGTTTAAGGTATTCTTATAAAACTTCTGGAGCTAAAGAAACAATACGCATGAAATCATGATTACGTAATTCTCTCGCTACAGGTCCAAAAATACGAGTACCTCTAGGCGATTTATCATCACGTATAATTACAGCGGCATTATCATCAAATTTAATTAAGGTACCATTTGGTCTATTAACTCCATATTTTGTTCTTACGATGACTGCTTTAACAATTTCACCTTTTTTTACCACACTACCTGGTGTAGCTTCTTTAACAGTCGCGATGACTACGTCACCGATATTTCCAAACTTGCGTCTTGATCCACCCACAACTCTTATTACTAATATTTCTCGTGCACCTGTGTTGTCAGCAACACCCAAGCGTGTTTCTTGTTGAATCATGATTTGGACCTCCTTTCAGTTTTCCAAAATCTATACAAATTAAATCTTAATAGCTTTTTCAATAATTTCAACTAAACGGAAATGTTTAGTGCTTGATAATGGGCGAGTCTCCTCAATTCTAACTTTGTCACCCATTTCAGCCATGTTTTGTTCATCATGTGCAGCATATTTCTTTGAATGTTTAACACGTTTATTATAAAGAGGATGTTTTTTATATGTTTCAACAAGAACAGAAATAGTTTTATCTCCTTTGTCTGAAACAACTTTACCAATTAATTGTTTACGTCCTTTACGGTCTTTATTTTCCACGAATAAGAACCTCCTCTCAGCTAGTTGTTAAGTTCTCGTTCACGAATGATTGTTTTCATTCGTGCGATATCTTTTTTTACTTGTTTGATACGAGCTGTATTTTCTAATTGCCCTGTTGCTAATTGAAATCTCAAGTTAAATAGTTCACTTTTTAACTCATCAATTTTAGTTAGTAAATCGGCAGTGGAATTATTTCTGATTTCATTAGCTTTCATGACTATCACCACCACTTTCACGGATAACGAATTTTGTTTTAACAGGCAATTTATGAGAAGCTAAACGAAATGCTTCACGAGCAATTTCTTCAGTTACGCCTGCAATTTCAAACATTATTCTACCTTCTTGAACAACAGCTACCCACTCTTCAGGAGCACCTTTACCAGAACCCATACGAACTTCTAAAGGTTTTTTGGTTTTTGCCATATGAGGGAAAATTCGAATCCAAACTTTACCATCACGTTTCATATAACGAGTCATCGCAATACGAGCTGATTCAATCTGGCGGCTATTAATCCAAGAACCAGTTACAGCTTGCATACCATACTCACCAAATGCAACAGTTGTACCTGAAGTTGCTTTTCCTTCGTATTTCACTCTATGTGGACGACGGTATTTTGTACGTTTAGGCATTAACATAGTCTATTTTCCCTCCTTACTGTTATTATAAGGTTTTCTTGAACGAGGTTGATTTCCACGTCCATTTCTATCTCTTTGATCTTTATTTCTTGCATTTCTTTTATTATATTTAGGATTTCTACCTTGGTTTCTTGCTTCAGCATCACTAGTTTTACCAGGTAAGATTTCACCTTTGTAAATCCAAACTTTAACACCTAGTTTACCATAAGTAGTTGAAGCTTCTGCCCATGCGTAATCGATGTCAGCACGTAATGTATGTAAAGGAACATTACCTTCACTATATCCTTCAGAACGAGCCATCTCAGCGCCACCTAAGCGACCTGAAACTAATGTTTTACATCCTTTAGCACCCGATCTTAAAACACGTGAAATCGCACTTTTTTGAGCTCTACGGAAAGATGCACGGTTTTCTAATTGATCTGCAATGCTTTGAGCAACTAGTTGAGCATCTAACTCAGGTCTTTTAATCTCAATAATGCTAATGAAAATTGTTTTTTCAGTTACTTTTTGTAATTCTTTAACAGCAACATCTTTTACTGAACCTTCACGTCCAATAACCATACCAGGTTTAGCTGTATAAATTGTAATTTTGATTCTATTTTTAGAACGCTCAATTTCGATTCTAGAAACTGATGCATTTTTATAGTAATTTTGTAAATATTTACGAATTTTTATATCTTCATGTAATAGGTCCGCATAATCTTTTTCAGCATACCAACGTGATTCCCAATCGCGGTTAATACCTATTCGTAAACCAACTGGACTAACTTTTTGACCCACGGTTCGTCCCTCCTTTTCCGATTATTTTTCTGCCACTACTATTGTAATGTGGCTAGTTCTTTTATTGATTAATCCTGCACGTCCTTTTGCGCGAGGACGGAAACGTTTTAATGTAGGTCCTGCATTTACATAAGCTTCTTTTATATATAGACCATCAACGTCCATATTATAATTATGTTCAGCGTTAGCAATCGCAGATTTTAATACTTTTTCAATAACAATTGTAGATCTTTTGTCTGTATGTTTTAAGATCGCAAAAGCATCTCCTACTTGTTTTCCTCGAATCAAATCTATAACTAAACGAACTTTACGAGGAGCTATACGAATTGTTTTTGCTATGGCTTTAGCTTCCATTTCTTAATCCTCCTCTCAATTATTTTCTAGCTTTTTTATCATCTTTATCATGTCCATAATAAGTACGTGTAGGAGCAAATTCACCTAGTTTATGTCCTACCATGTCTTCAGTTATATATACTGGTACATGCTTACGACCATCATGAACACCGATTGTATACCCAATAAATTGTGGGAAAATTGTTGAACGTCGAGACCAAGTCTGAATAACTTTTTTTTGCCCTGATTCGTTTAATTTCATAATTTTTTTCATTAAATGATCATCACAAAAAGGTCCTTTTTTAAGAGATCGTCCCATTAAAAGTTCCTCCTTTCGCCTCTTAAATTAATTATTTTTTATCATTTTTACGTCGTACGATTAACTTACTTGAAGCTTTCTTACGATTACGTGTCTTTAATCCAAGAGCAGGTTTCCCCCATGGAGTCATAGGAGATGGTAATCCGACAGATTGTCTTCCTTCTCCACCACCGTGTGGATGGTCATTTGGATTCATGACAGATCCACGCACTGTAGGTCTTTTACCTAACCAACGAGTACGCCCAGCTTTTCCGATTCTCACTAAACTGTGGAATTCATTTCCAACTTCACCGATAGTAGCACGGCAAGTATTTAAAATTTTTCTATCTTCACCAGATGGTAAACGAACTAATACATAACGATCTTCACGTCCTAAAATTTGTGCTGAAGTTCCAGCAGAACGAATTAGTTGTCCACCTTTTCCTGGTTTTAATTCAATATTATGAATGATTGTTCCTACAGGGATATTTTTAAGTGGTAATGTGTTTGCAACTTTAATATCAACATTTTCACCTGATAAAATTCCCATACCAACTTTTAATCCTTTAGGAGCTAATATATAACGTTTTTCTCCGTCAGCATAATTAATTAATGCTATGTTAGCTGAACGGTTTGGATCATATTCAATCGTAGCAACACGTCCAGGAATATTATCCTTATTACGTTTAAAGTCAATGATACGATACTTACGTTTATGCCCGCCGCCTTGATGACGAACTGTTATTTTACCTTGATTATTACGTCCTGAATTCTTATTTAACGTTGTTAATAAAGATTTTTCAGGTTTATCTGTCGTAATAGTATCTTTGTACTCCATAACAGACATATTACGACGTCCATTAGTAGTACGTTTATAAACTTTAATTGGCATCTAACTTTCCTCCTGTTCTTATAAGGTTAGATATACTTCTTTATCCATTATACTTCGAATAATTCTATAGAGTTTCCAGCGACTAATTTAACAATTGCTTTTTTATATCCAGGTTTTAACCCTTCATATTTTCCAACTCTACGTCTTTTAGGTCTAACATTTGCAACATTAACCTTATCAACTTTAACATTGAAAAGTTCTTCAATTGCGTATTTAACTTCTGTTTTATTCGCTTTTTTATCAACAGCAAAAGTATATTTATTATCTTTCGCCATTAAATCTGAAGTTTTTTCAGTAATAATTGGGCGCTTAATGATATCTTTAGGATCTCTCATTACCCAAGCACCTCCTCAATTTTTCTTACAGCATCTTGTGTTAATAATACTTTATTAGCGTTTAATAAATCATAAACATTAACACTGTTTGCTGTAATCGTCATTACTCCTGGAATATTACGACCTGATAACATAACATTTACATTTTCTTCAGCTGTAACAACTAAAACTTTTTTATCAGCATTAAAACTATCTAAAACAGTTATCATTTCTTTTGTTTTTGGAGCATCAAAACTTAAAGAATCTAACACAACCATATTGTTTTCAAGTACGACTTGTGATAAAGCTGATTTTAAAGCTAATCTACGTACTTTTTTGTTTAATTTATAAGTATAAGTTCTTGGGATTGGACCAAATACAACTCCACCTCCACGCCATTGAGGGGCACGAGTTGAACCTTGTCTAGCACGACCAGTACCTTTTTGAGAATACGGTTTTCTTCCACCTCCACGTACTTCAGTACGTGTCTTTGCTTTATGAGTCCCTTGACGTTGGGCTACTCTTTGTTTTAACACCGCTTCAAATAGTACTTGCTCGTTTGGTTCAATTCCGAAAACTGTATCCGCCAATTGAATTTCTCCAACTTGTGTACCACTTTGATTAAATAATGCAACTTCTGGCATTGTGTGGTCCTCCTTTCTTTAATCCAACTATAATTAGCTGTTCTTTTTAACAGCGTCTTTAATCATTACTAAGGATTTTTTAGCACCTGGAACATTACCTCTAATTAAGATAATATTCTTTTCTGTGTCAACTTTAGCAACTTGTAAATTTTGGATTGTTACTGTTTCACTTCCCATGTGACCGCCAATGATTTTACCTTTAAATACACGAGCTCCATCAACACTTCCCATTGAACCAGGTCCACGATGATATCCAGAACCATGTGCCATTGGTCCACGTGATTGATTATTACGTTTAATTGGGCCAGTGAATCCTTTACCTTTTGAAGTACCAGTAACATCAACATATTCCCCTTCTGAGAACATGTCTACTTTTACCTCTTGACCAACTTCATAGCTCATCATTTCAGAACCACGAATTTCTTTAACGAAGCGCTTAGGTGCTGTTTCAGCTTTATTAGCGTGACCAGTTTTTGGTTTGTTAGCTAATATAGGTCTTAAGTCTTCTAAACCTAATTGAACAGCATCATATCCGTCAGTCTTTACGGTTTTCTTTTGTAATACAATGTTAGGAACAGCTTGTACTACAGTAACAGGAATTAAAAATCCATTGCTATCAAAAATTGATGTCATACCAATTTTTCTACCTAAGATTCCTTTGGTCATGAGTTACACCTCCTAAAAAATTATAATTTGATTTCAACATCAACACCAGATGGTAACTCTAAATGCATTAATGCATCAATCGTTTGTGGTGTTGGGTCGACAATGTCAACCAAGCGTTTATGTGTACGCATTTCAAATTGCTCACGAGAATCTTTATACTTGTGAACCGCACGCAACACTGTGTAGATTTGTCTTTCTGTTGGTAATGGGATTGGTCCAGATACGTTAGCACCTGATCTTTTCGCACTATCAACAATTTTTTTCGCTGATTGATCAATTAATCTGTGGTCATACGCTTTTAAGCGAATTCTTATTTTTTGATTTGCCATTACTTTGTTCCTCCTTTCGCCTATTTCGCAATAGACTGCTCCATGGAAATTAAACCTGACTGCACCTCGCCATGGCAAAGCGGCCGGGTGTATCAGCAACCTCCCACTTCTACGCTAGTCATAGACTTGTATATTATACACTATCACGAATGTTAATGCAACAATTTTTCGCAAATATTTTCATATTCATTATCGTTTACTTATCTTAATTTTATTCAAGATAAAAAAAATACAAATTATAGAAAAATTGCTAACTCATTTATTAAGTATATCTCATTTTATTAATATCATGTATAATTTTTACAGAAACAAAAAAGAATCTAATTACTATTAATTTCAATAAAAAAAAGATGCCATTTACATCTAAATTATATACACAATAGTAACACCATAACCACCTTTATAATCTTGAGCATATTCATAACTTTTAATTAATCCAGTAATCTTATATTCCTTCAATAAATCATGAATCGCCATTCTTAAAATTCCTTTACCTTTACCATGAGTTATTTTAATAATTGGGAACTGATGCATTGAAACATTTTCTATCACATAAGCTACATCCTTTAACGCTTCATACTTTGTATAACCATGCAAGTCTATTTCATAAACATTATCTAATGGGTCATATTGTTCTTCAACTTTAATTTGATCATACTTAGTATTTCTTTTAACAATTTCTAATTGTTTTTTATCCACAATAAATGATTGATTTTTACGCTCTACACGATATTCTCTATCATTCACTTTTTCAACGATAACGCCTGTTATATTGTATATTTTAACTAAAACTGTGTCTCCATTATTAAAAATGCTTTTCATCTTAATCCCTTACTTATAATATAATATTAAAAGTATACCATAAAACATATATAATTTAAACATTCTATATCATAGGGCAAAAAAAAGTTGCTAAATATAGCAACTTTTTATTTTGAAATTATTCAATTATTGAAACAACGTTTCCTGCACCGATTGTACGTCCACCTTCACGGATTGAGAATTTAGTACCATTTTCAACCGCAACGATTTTACCTAATTCAACTGTCATTTCAATGTTATCTCCAGGCATAACCATTTCTACACCTTCAGGTAATAAAATTTTACCTGTAACATCTGTTGTACGGAAGAAGAATTGTGGTTGGTAATTTGAGAAGAATGGCTTATGACGTCCACCCTCTTCTTTAGTTAAAACGTACACTTGTGCTGTAAATCTGTGATGAGGAGTTACTGAACCTGGTTTACATAAAACTTGACCACGTTCGATTTCATCACGTGAAACACCACGTAATAACGCACCGATGTTGTCTCCTGCTTCAGCGTAATCTAATAATTTACGGAACATTTCAACACCTGTACATACAGTTTGTTTTGTTTCTTTTAATCCAACGATAGAAACTGTATCTCCAACTTTTACTTGTCCACGTTCAACACGTCCGGTTGCAACAGTTCCACGACCAGTAATAGTGAAAACGTCTTCTACTGGCATTAAGAATGGTTTGTCAGAATCACGAGTTGGTGTAGGGATATATTCATCAACAGCAGCCATTAACTCTTCGATTTTTCCAACCCATTTTGCATCTCCATTTAATGCACCTAATGCAGAACCCATAACAACAGGTACTTCATCTCCTGGGAAGTCATATTCTGATAATAAATCACGAACTTCCATTTCTACAAGTTCTAATAATTCTTCATCATCAACCATATCACATTTATTTAAGAATACAACCATACGAGGTACTCCTACTTGACCTGATAAAAGAATATGTTCACGAGTTTGAGGCATTGGACCATCTGCAGCAGATACAACAAGGATTGCTCCATCCATTTGAGCAGCACCAGTAATCATATTTTTAACGTAGTCAGCATGACCTGGACAGTCAACATGCGCATAGTGACGACTTTCAGTTTGATACTCAACGTGAGCAGTATTAATGGTTATTCCACGAGCTTTTTCTTCTGGAGCAGCATCGATTTGATCATAACCCATGAAATCAGCTCCACCTTTTTGTGCTAATACAGATGTAATCGCGGCAGTTAAAGTCGTTTTCCCGTGGTCTACGTGTCCGATTGTACCAATATTAATATGTGGTTTAGTACGTTCGAATTTAGCTTTTGCCATTTGTATTTTCCTCCTTAATTTTACAATTTAACAATTTTATTTTACATTACTACTTGCAATTATGCAAGTATTAGATGTCTATTTTTAATTAACTATTTTTCTTAATAATTTCTTCCGAAATTGATTTTGGAACTTCTTCATAATGATCAATTTGCATTACGAAAGTTCCGCGCCCTTGTGTGTTTGAACGAAGTGATGTTGCATATCCAAACATTTCACTTAAAGGAATACCCGCTTTAATTACTTGCGCATTTCCTCTTTGTTCTTGTCCTTCTGGACGTCCACGACGGCTTACAATATCACCAATTACAGTTCCTAAATAATCCTCAGGAACAACTACTTCTACAGCCATAATTGGTTCTAATATAACAGCATGACATTTTTTTGCAGCTTCTTTTAATGCCATAGATGCAGCAATTTTAAATGCCATTTCTGAAGAATCGACATCATGATAAGATCCATCATATAAAGCAGCTTTAACGTCAACAACTGGATAACCAGCAAGTAAACCATTTTCTAATGCTTCACTAAGACCTTTTTGAACAGCTGGGATATATTCTCTTGGAACAGTTCCCCCTACTATTTCATCTTTAAATTCATACCCTTCACCGCGGTCATTTGGTTCAAAACGAATCCAAACATGTCCATATTGTCCACGACCTCCAGATTGGCGTACGAATTTACCTTCACATTCTGCACTATTTCTAATCGTTTCACGATAAGCAACTTGTGGTGCACCAACATTTGCTGAAACTTTAAACTCACGTTTCATACGATCAACAATTATATCAAGATGTAATTCACCCATTCCTTCAATAATTGTTTCACCAGTTTCTTTGTCTGTTGAAGCACGGAAAGTTGGATCTTCTTCAGATAATTTCTGTAATGCTAGACCCATTTTATCTTGGTCAGCTTTAGATTTTGGTTCAATAGCAACCGAAATAACTGGTTCTGGAAACTCCATAGATTCTAGAATAACAGGACTTGTTTGATCACACAATGTGTCACCTGTAGTCGTATGTTTTAATCCTACTGCAGCTGCTATATCACCAGAATAAACTTTTTTAATCTCTTCACGATGATTTGCATGCATTTGTAGAATACGACCAAGTCTTTCGCGTTGATTTTTTGTTGAATTTAATATATATGAACCTGAATTAATTGTACCCGAATACACGCGGAAAAATGTTAATCTTCCAACGAATGGGTCAGTCATGATTTTAAATGCTAATGCTGAGAATGGTTCCTCATCATTTGCATGTCGTTCAACTTCTGCACCATCATTTGTTGTTCCTTTAATAGCTGGAACATCAGTAGGTGCTGGTAAATAGTCTACAACTGCATTTAACATAAGTTGTACACCTTTATTTTTAAATGATGAACCACATAATACTGGGTAAAATTCTACCTTACAAGTTGCCGTACGGATGGCTTCTTTTAATTCAGAAACAGAAATTTCTTCTCCTTCTAAATATCTAATCATTAATTCTTCATCAGTTTCTGCAACTGCTTCAACTAATGCTTCTCTACTAATTTGTGCTTCTTCTAAATACTCTTCTGGAATTTCAGTTACTTCGATATTTGTCCCATCATCGCTATGATAAAAATAAGCTTTCATTTCGATAAGGTCTATAATACCACGGAATTGATCCTCTGCTCCAATAGGCATTTGAATAGCATGAGCATTAGCTCCTAGTCGTTTATGTAATGTTTGGATAGAATAGCTAAAATCTGCTCCTATCTTATCCATTTTATTACAATAAACAATTCTAGGCACCCCATATGTTGTTGCTTGACGCCACACAGTTTCTGTTTGTGGCTCTACCCCTGATTGTGCATCCAATACCGTAACAGCACCGTCTAAAACACGTAATGAACGTTCAACTTCAACTGTAAAATCTACGTGCCCTGGAGTATCAATAATATTGATTCTAAAATCATTCCATTGAGCAGTTGTAGCAGCTGAGGTAATTGTAATTCCACGTTCTTGTTCTTGTTCCATCCAGTCCATTGTTGCAGCACCTTCGTGAACTTCACCAATTTTGTGAATTCTTCCAGTGTAATATAGAATACGCTCAGTCGTTGTTGTTTTACCTGCATCAATGTGAGCCATAATCCCAATATTACGAGTTCTATCTAACGGGAATGCTCTACTCATGTTTTACCTCCTGTGAGTAAGTCTATCTCGAATAGTTTATACAAATTTTATGCTTTTATTACCAACGATAATGTGCAAATGCCTTATTAGCTTCAGCCATCTTATGAGTATCTTCACGTTTTTTCACAGAAGCACCTATATTGTTTGAAGCATCAATAATTTCATTTGCTAATCTTTCTTCCATTACTTTTTCGTTACGTAAACGCGCATATTGCGTTAACCAACGTAACCCTAAGGTAACACGACGATCTTGACGTACTTCAATTGGTACTTGATAGTTAGCTCCACCAATACGACGTGATCTAATTTCAAGAATAGGCATAATGTTTTCAAGTGCTGTTTCAAATACTTCAAGTGGATTTTTATCTGTCTTAGCTTCTATTCTTTTAAAAGCACCATATAAAATCCCTTGAGCAACACCTTTTTTACCATCTAACATAATGTTGTTAATTAATCTAGTAACTAACTTTGAATTATAAATTGGATCTGGTAATACATCTCTTTTAGGTACACTACCTTTACGAGGCATCTAAATCTCCTCCTTTCATTAATTTTCATTATAAATTAATAAAATTAATTATTTGCTCTATTAATTTCTTTTATAAATTAATAAAATTAATTATTTGTTCTATTAATTGCTATTATAAATTAATAAAATTGATTATTTTCTAGGTCTCTTTGCTCCATATAATGAACGACTTTGTTTTCTGTTTTCAACACCAGTAGCATCTAGAGTACCACGTACAATATGATAACGTACCCCTGGCAAGTCTTTTACACGTCCACCACGAATTAAGACCACACTATGCTCTTGTAATTTATGTCCGATACCAGGAATATAAGCTGTAACTTCTAAACCATTTGTTAAACGAACACGAGCAAATTTACGTAACGCAGAGTTTGGTTTTTTTGGTGTCATTGTTCCAACACGTGTACAAACGCCTCGTTTTTGTGGAGATTTAGTGTCAGTAAATTTTTTCTCTAAGCTATTATAACCAATATTTAAATGCGGTGATTTTGATTTAGTCGATTTTGTAGAACGACCTTTACGAACTAATTGACTAATTGTAGGCATATTATTTCCTCCTTTCATTTAGAATCTAGTACCACATATCCAGGTGGTTCATATTTGTCAAAAAACTATGTTTTGCAAGAAACCCTGCAAAACATGTTTTTCACAAAAGCCTTTAATATTTTATCAATTAACGAGAATGATGTCAATACATTTCTTATTAATCTTATAAAATATATTTTCCATAAGCATTATTATTTAATAATTTGCTGGTTTTTGTTGAAAAAAATCATAAGATTCACTATCATCAAGTTCTTCATCAATTATAGGTTCATTAATTTCTACTTGAATATTATCCACAGGAACAACACCAGTACCTGCTGGGATCAATTTACCAATAATTACATTTTCTTTTAATCCCAATAATTTATCAACTTTACCTTTAATAGCAGCATCAGTTAACACTCTTGTCGTTTCTTGGAATGAAGCTGCTGATAAGAACGAATCAGTTTCAAGTGCTGCTTTCGTAATACGTAACATCACAGGTACACCAATAGCTGGGTGTTGTCCTGCTAAGATATCTATTTTTGAATTATGCTCATCAAAATCATGTTTAGAAATCATTTGACCTGGTAATAATTCAGTATCACCTGTTTGAGCAATTTTAACTTTTTGCATCATCTGACGAATAATAACTTCGATATGCTTATCTTGAATTTCAACCCCTTGTGCTCTATAAACACGTTGTACTTCTCTTAAAATATACTGTTGAGCACTCTCAACATCTTTTACACGAAGTAATTCTTTAGGGTCAATTGGACCTTCTGTTATTAGGTCTCCAGCTTTTATTTCTTGTTTTTCATTAACAATAGGTTCTAATCCATAAGGTAACAGATATGATTTTTCATCATCAGTATTTTCATTATGAACACGAACTTCATATCTACCATCTTTTTTAAGTTCCTTTTTCAAGATGACACCATCTATTTCAGAAATATAAGCTCGACCTTTCGGATTTCTAGCTTCAAATAACTCTTGTACACGAGGTAAACCTTGCGTGATATCAGATCCTGCTACCCCACCGGTATGGAATGTACGCATTGTTAATTGTGTTCCTGGTTCTCCAATTGATTGCGCAGCCATAACACCAACTGCTTCACCAATTTCAACTATTTCACCTGTTGCTAAATTACGTCCATAACATTTTTTACAAACACCATGCTTAGCGTCACAGGTTAATAAACTACGGATATAAACTTCTTCTACACCAGCATCCACAATTTCACGAGCCATATCTTCATCAATATATGAATTGCATCGAGCAATTATATCTTTAGAACCAGGATAATACACATCTTTCGCTAAATAGCGTCCTGCAATCCGTTCTCCTAAAGATTCTATTTTTTCTTTTCCAATTACAATTTCGCTAACTCTAACACCTTTATCAGTTCCACAATCTTCTTCTCTAACGATTACATCTTGTGCAACATCTACTAAACGACGTGTTAAATAACCAGAGTCAGCTGTTTTCAATGCTGTATCGGCTAATCCTTTACGCGCACCATGTGTTGAGATAAAGAATTCAGATACGGTTAATCCTTCACGGAATGATGAAGTAATTGGTAATTCAATAGTTTCACCTTTCGGGTTGGCCATTAATCCACGCATACCAGCTAATTGTAAGAAGTTAGAAGCATTACCACGAGCCCCAGAATCTTGCATCATGAATATATGATTTTCTTTCGATAATCCTTTCATGACAATATCTTTCATTTCTTCTTTTGCTGTTTCCCATTCTTTAATAACACAACGATAACGTTCATTATTAGTTAATAAACCACGTTGGTATACTTGATTAATTTTATCAACCTTTTCTTGCGTATCATCAATCTTTTTATATTTTTCTTCTGATATCACAACATCTGTATAAGAAATAGTCATTCCTGCTAATGTTGAATACTTAAAACCTAAATTTTTCATGTTGTCAAGCATTCTAGAAGTTTCTGTCGTTTTAAATTGACGGAAGATTTCTAAAATAATTAACCCTAAAAATTTCTTTTTAAACGGTTCTACAGTTTTCTTATTAGCGATAAATTCTTTAATGTTTTCACCTTGAGAAACAAAATGATAACTTTGAATGTCTACTTCTAAGTTTTCTTTTGATGGTTCATTTAAATATGGGAATGAAGGTGGAAGAATTTCATTAAAGATTAATTTTCCTAATGTTGTAATTAAATAATGATTTTCATATTTTTCATTAAATTTTTTATTTACTAAAGCACTTGTTGGAATTGCAATTCTTGAATGAAGGGTAATAAATTTATTTTCATAAGCCATCACTGCTTCATTCTTATTTTTAAAGACAGTACCTTCACCTATCTCATTTTCTTTTTCGATCGTCAAGTAGTAATTTCCTAAAACCATATCTTGAGATGGAGTTACAACTGGTTTTCCATCTTTTGGATTTAGAATGTTGTTAGATGCAAGCATTAACAATCTAGCTTCCGCTTGTGCTTCTTGAGAAAGTGGTACGTGGACTGCCATTTGGTCTCCATCAAAGTCAGCATTAAATGCTGGCGTTACAAGTGGATGTAATCTTATAGCACGCCCTTCAACAAGTTTAGGTTCAAACGCTTGAATTCCCAATCTATGAAGTGTAGGCGCACGGTTTAATAAGACAGGATGTTCTCTAATAACATCTTCTACAATATCCCATACTCTATCATCAAGACGCTCTATTAATTTTTTAGCACCCTTAATATTCTGAGCAATTGATCTTTCAACTAATTGTCTAATCACAAAAGGTTTAAATAATTCCAAAGCCATTTCTTTAGGTAAACCACATTGATACATCTTTAAGCTTGGTCCAACAACAATAACAGAACGACCGGAATAATCAACACGTTTTCCTAATAAGTTTTGACGGAATCGACCTTGTTTTCCTTTTAACGTATGTGATAAAGATTTCAAAGGTCTATTACCAGCACCCATAATTGCTTTACCACGACGTCCATTATCAATCAAAGCATCCACTGCTTCTTGAAGCATCCGTTTTTCATTTCGAACAATAATACTTGGTGCTCCAATTTCAATTAATTTTTTTAAACGGTTATTACGATTAATAACTCTTCTATATAAATCATTTAAATCACTAGTAGCGAAACGTCCTCCATCTAATTGAATCATTGGACGTATTTCTGGTGGTATTACAGGTAATGCTTCTAAAATCATCCATTCCGGACGATTACTAGAATGTTTAAATGCTTCAACAACTTCAAGACGTTTAATCACTTTTGCATGTTTTTGTCCTTGAGTTACTTTTAAATCATCACGTAGATTTTTAGCTTCTTTATCTAGATTGATTTCTTGAAGTAATTTCTTTATTGCTTCAGCACCCATACCTGCTTTGAACTTATTACCATATTCACGTTCATATTTTTCATATTCTTTTTCACTTAATATTTGTTTTTTCAATAAAGGTGTAGTACCTGGGTCTATAACGACATATGAAATAAAGTACATTACTTCTTCTAATGATTTCGGCGACATATCTAAAAGCAATGCCATGCGACAAGGAATTCCTTTGAAATACCATATATGTGCAACTGGTGCTGCAAGTTCAATATGTCCCATTCGTTCACGACGAACTTTAGATTGTGTGACTTCTACACCACATCTGTCACAGACAACCCCTTTATATCGAATTTTTTTGTACTTTCCACAGTTACATTCCCAATCCTTAGTAGGACCAAAAATTCTTTCACAAAACAATCCATCTTTTTCAGGTTTTAACGTACGATAATTGATTGTTTCATGTTTAAGTACTTCACCATGAGACCATTCATGAATTTTTTCTGGCGAAGATAATCCAATTTTCATAAAATTAAAATTATTTACATCAACCAAGGTTCTTACCTCCCTGTAAGGTTATTGTTTATTTTATATTGATACAAGACTTGAATTATTCAGCATCATCTTCTATATCGTCATCATCAACGAGCACTTCATCATTATTATCATTATTGTCTATATCATTTGATTTATTTCGATATTCTAAACGATATTCATCTTCAATTCCACTAATTTCTCTTACAGTAGATTCTTCTAACAAACTATCTTTTAATTCAATCTCAGTATGTTCTGCATTCGTAATTTTTACATCCATTCCTAATGCCTGAAGTTCTTTAATCAGTACACGGAATGATTCAGGCACTCCTGGGTCTGGAATAGGTTCGCCTTTAATAATGGCTTCGTAAACTTTAACTCGACCAACAATATCATCAGATTTTACAGTTAAGATTTCTTGAAGTGTATAAGCGGCACCATAAGCTTCAAGGGCCCAAACTTCCATTTCACCAAATCTTTGACCTCCAAATTGTGCCTTACCACCAAGTGGTTGTTGTGTAACTAATGAATAAGGTCCTGTTGAACGAGCATGTAATTTATCATCAACCATGTGAGCTAACTTAATCATATACATAACGCCTACAGAAATACGATTATCGAATTCTTCACCAGTTCTTCCATCATAAAGTTTAGTTTTCGCATCTTGTGCCATATTCGCTTCACGAATAATAGCATCTAGGTCTTCAATTTGCACACCATCAAATACTGGTGTAGCAACATGAATGCCTAATTTTCTTGCCGCCATCCCTAGATGTAATTCTAATATTTGTCCAATATTCATCCGTGATGGAACTCCTAATGGGTTTAACATGATATCACATACTGTTCCATCTGGTAAGAATGGCATATCTTCCTCTGGTAGTATTTTTGAGATTACACCTTTGTTTCCATGACGTCCAGCCATTTTATCTCCTTCAGAGATTTTTCGCTTTTGAACGATGTAAACTCGAATAACCTCATTTACACCCGGTGCCATTTCATCCCCGTTTTTACGGGTGAAATGCTTAACATCATGGATAATTCCTTCACCACCATGAGGAACTCGTAGGGAGGTATCACGTACTTCACGAGCTTTTTCTCCAAAGATAGCATGTAGCAATCTTTCTTCAGCGGATAAGTCAGTCTGACCTTTTGCGGTAACTTTTCCGACCAAATAGCCACCTTCTTTAACTTCTGCTCCAACACGTATGATTCCGCGTTCATCTAAGTCTTTTAACGAATCATCACTAACACCTGGAATATCTCGAGTTATTTCCTCAGGTCCAAGTTTAGTATCACGTGCTTCAATTTCATATTCTTCTATATGAATTGATGTATACACATCATCTTTTACAAGACGTTCACTCATTATAATTGCATCTTCATAGTTATATCCATTCCAAGTCATGAAGGCAACTAAAACATTTCTACCTAGCGCTAATTCACCTTGATCCATTGAGAATCCATCAGCAATAACTTCTCCTGCCTCAACTGTTTCACCAATAGATACAATTGGTTTTTGATTAACACAAGTACTTTGATTTGAACGAACAAATTTTATTAACTTATACTTATCTAATCCACCTTGTAAATTGCGTATACGAATTACTTTAGCATCCGCATATTCAACCACACCAGATTTTTTCGCAATAACAGCTGAACCAGCATCTTTAGCTGCCTTATATTCAATTCCCGTTCCAACAATTGGTGCCTCAGGAACTAAAAGAGGAATTGCTTGACGCTGCATGTTAGCTCCCATTAACGCACGATTGGCATCATCATGCTCTAAGAAAGGAATACAAGCTGTCGCTACTGAAACAATTTGTTTAGGTGAAACATCAACATAATTAACATCTAGTGGGCTAACCATAATAGTTGCACCACGATGACGTGCAATTACTTTTTCATCAACAATCATTCTATTTTCATCAATTTTTAGATTAGCTTGAGATAAAACATAATAATCCTCTTCATCAGCAGTGAAATAATCAATTTCATCGGTAATATATGCTTTTCCATCAATTACTCTAACTTTACGATATGCTGTTTCAATGAATCCATAATCATTTACTTTTGCATAAGTCGCTAACTGGTTAATTAAACCAATGTTTGGTCCTTCAGGTGTTTCAATTGGGCACATACGTCCATAATGTGAATAATGCACATCTCGAACTTCCATTGAAGCTCTTTCTCTTGTTAACCCACCAGGTCCAAGTGCTGATAAACGACGTTTATTCGATATCTCTGCTAATGGATTTACTTTATCCATAAATTGTGATAATTGAGAACTTCCAAAAAACTCTTTAATAGCCGCTGTTACCGGTCTAATATTAATTAGATTCTGTGGTGTTAAATGTTCAGCTTCTTGTGTTGACATTCTTTCACGAACGACTCTTTCCATTCTCGTTAAACCAATTCTAAATTGGTTTTGAAGTAATTCTCCAACAAGTCTTAATCTTCTATTACCTAAATGGTCAATATCATCAAAATTTCCAACACCATAATTTAAATTAAAATAATAACTAACTGCGGCAATAATATCACTTGTTGTAACTACTAATTTTTCTTCCCTTTGGTTATTACCAACAACCACTAAATCTATTGGCTCTCCGTCTTCATTTAACACTTTCACCGTAGCACTTTGAACATAACAGTCAAAATCCTCTAAAGGTTCAAATAAAGATATTCTTTTTCTGTTAATAGCGGATATATCAACATTATTTTCAATCATATTATCATAATCTTCTTGTTTAAAGACATGACCAGCCTCAAATAAAACTTCACCAGTTTCGCTATCAATCAAAGGTTCAGCAAGTTCATTATCAACTAATCGATTGAAAAAGTTTAACTTTTTATTAAATTTATAACGACCAACCGCTGCTAAATCATAACGCTTATCGTCAAAAAAGCGAGCAAAAAATAAGCTTCTAGCTCCTTCTATGGTTGGCGGTTCTCCCGGGCGTAATTTTTCATAAATTTCAAGCAATGCTTCTTGGCAATTTTCAGTGCTATCTTTGTCAAAAGCATTTAATAATAAAAGATTTTCACCAAATATATCAAGAATTTCTTCTCTTGATATAAGCCCTAATGCCTTTAACAATACCGTTACTGGTAATTTACGTGTTCGGTCAACACGAACATAGGCAATTTGCTTAGCATCTTCTTCAAATTCTAACCAAGCACCACGAGTTGGTATAATTTGACCACTAATTTTTTCTTTTCCACTTTTCTTATCAATATCTTTATTACTGAAATAAACACCTGATGAGCGCACTAATTGTGTTACAATTACCCGCTCAGCTCCATTAATAATAAAAGTTCCTGTCTCTGTCATTAATGGTAAATCACCCATAAATACTTCTTGTTCAACCGCTTCTTGTTTTTCTAAATTGGTTAACCTAATTTTCACTTTTAATGGTGCAGAATAAGTAACATCACGTTCTTTAGCATCCAGAACCTCATATTTAGGTAATCCAATATCGTGCCCAACAAATTCTAATATTAAATTCTCACTATGATCTTTTATTGGTGAAATATCATTAAACATTCGAGTCATACCTTCGTTTAAAAATTTCCCAAAAGAATTCGTTTGAATTTCAATTAGATTAGGTAATTCAAGAGCTCCACTAATACGAGAATAATTTCGACGTATTCTTTTTCTTCCGTATCTGATTTCTTTGTAATTTTTGTTTTGTGTGTTCAAGAGAACCACCCCTTAATTATAAGATAGATATTTTAGGAGTTTTATATATTTAACCTTTTTTAAACAATATATAGGCATTATATAATAATATCATAATGATAAATTTAGGTCAATATATTTTTTTTATTTTTTTACACTTTTAAGCAGGTAATAACCTTTATCTCGACAAATGATTTCACAGTTTCCGTATATCTGATTTAATTTATCCATAGCTGAGGCAGCGCCTTGCTTTTTTTGTATAATGATGTAGATTGATCCTTTATTATTCAAGTAATCAATCGACTCTTCTAAAATTTGATGCACTACTCTTTTTCCTGCCCTAATAGGAGGATTTGTAAGAATACAATCATAACTAGTATTAATCATTTTAAAAATATTACTTTCAAAAATGGAAATATTTTTCAAATTATTTAATTTTGCATTTCTTCTCGCTAAGTTTATGGCTCTTAAATTAATATCAATTAAATCAAAATGAATATCAGAAAACTCCTTAGCTAAACTTATTCCGATAGGACCATAACCACAACCTATGTCTAATACATTTTTATACCACGACTCCATCGTGCAACCTTTTACCAATACTCGGGTTCCATAATCAATTGTCTTTTTAGAAAAAACACCATTATCTGTTATAAACTTCAATCTTTCTGTTAATAATTGAAATTCAAGTGTTCTTTCTTCACTTTTCGTATCTAAATTATTATTATAGTAATGATTTGTCAAAAGTATTCACCTCACAACAAATTTAACTAAAAAGATTTCAAAAAAAAGAAGTACAAAAACCTGAGAAGGCTCACTTCCCAGGTTAATCATACTATTTACTATTACTTAACTTCAACAACAGCGCCAACTTCTTCTAATTGTGCTTTGATAGTATTAGCTTCTTCTTCAGATACTTTTTCTTTTACTGCTTGAGGAGCTGAATCTACTAAAGCTTTTGCTTCTTTTAATCCTAATCCAGTTAACTCACGTACAACTTTGATAACTTTGATTTTTGATGCTCCTGCACTTGTTAATACAACATCAAATTCAGTTTGAGCAGCTTCTTCTTGTGCTCCACCAGCAACAGCCACAGGCGCAGCAGCAGTCACACCAAACTCTTCTTCAATTGCTTTAACTAAATCATTTAATTCTAAAATTGTCATCTCTTTTAATGACTCAATAATTTCAGTAGTTGTTAATTTTGCCATTTTTATTTTCCTCCTTAAAATTATAAATTATTCACTTACCTCAGTTTGGTTATCTTTTTCAGCAATTTGCTTAACTGCATAAGCTAAATTGCGCATTGGTGCTTGTAATACAGATAAAAGCATAGATAACATTCCATCTTTGTTCGGTAATTTTGCAACTTCAGCTAGTTGTTCAATAGATACATTTCTTTTTTCAATGAAACCACCTTTAAGTTGTAGGCTTTCATTTTTAGAACTAAATTCGTAAATTATTTTCGCAGGAGCAACAGCATCATTTTCACTAAAAGCGATTGCGCTTGGCCCAACAAATAACTTACTCATTTCTTCATATCCAGCTTCACTAGCAGCACGAGCAGAAATATTGTTTTTAATCACTTTTAATTCAACACCTTCATTACGAAGTTGCTTTCTTAATTCAGTTGACTGTTGAACTGTTAAACCACGAGGGTCAACAACAACACAAGATACTGAGTTTTTAAATTTTTCTGCAAGTTCATTTACTTGTTGTTTTTTAGCCTCTAAAATAGCTGAATTCATCATTACACCTCCTGAGTTTAATTATACCGTAGGAAAAAAAATATCCTCTTTATACCAAGAGGATATCATAATTATTATATTATAATAACCTCGGTAGGATAATTAAGCTTTCTAGCCCCTACTGTCTACGGTATTCGTTTTCTTATTTAATTATTATTTAATGATTGAACTAGAATCTACTTTGATTCCAGGACCCATAGTAGAAGTTAAAGATATGTTTTTCATATAAACACCTTTAACAGTTGCTGGTTTAATACGCATCATTCTCTCATAAATAGTTTTAACATTTTCTGTTAACTTTTCATTATCAAATGATACTTTTCCAACAGGAACATGAATATTCCCTACTTTGTCAACACGATATTCTACTTTACCTGCTTTAATTTCATTAACAGCTTTCGCAACATCCATAGTGACTGTACCTGTTTTAGGATTTGGCATTAATCCTTTAGGACCTAAAATACGTCCTAATCTTCCTAATTGAGGCATCATGTCTGGAGTAGCTACGATTACATCAAATCCAAACCAACCTTGTTGAATTTTATTAATATAATCAGCATCACCAACAAAATCAGCTCCAGCTTCAGTAGCTTCTTTCGCTTTATCGCCTTGAGCAATTACTAATACAGTACGTGTTTTCCCTGTTCCGTGAGGTAATACAACTGCTCCACGTAAATTTTGTTCAGCCTTACGCGGATCTAATCCCATACGGAAAGCAATTTCTACTGTAGCGTCAAATTTGACATAGCTCGTTTTTTTAACTAATTCTACAGCTTCTTCAATTGAATAAAGCTGGTTGCTATCAACTAGTTTTAAAACTTCAGCATGTTTTTTTCCTATACTAGCCATCTTGGCACCTCCTAAAATGTGGTTAAACGGAATCTCCTCCCACAATCTAGGTTGCAATACAACCTAAAAGTAGTTTAGTCTTCAACAACGATTCCCATGTTTCTAGCTGTTCCTTCAATAATTCTAGTAGCAGCTTCAATGTCACTTGCGTTTAAATCGGGCATTTTCATTTCGGCTATTTCGCGAACTTTATCGCGTTTAATAGTAGCTACTTTAGTTGTTTTTGCATTTGATGAACCACTACTAATTCCTGCAGCTTTCTTCAATAAATCAGAAGCTGGTGGCGTTTTGGTAATAAATGTAAATGAACGATCATCATAAACAGAAATTACAACAGGAACTATGTTACCCATCATATCACGTGTACGTTCATTGAATTCTGAACAAAACTGAGCACTGTTTACACCTGCTTGACCTAAAGCTGGTCCTACTGGTGGAGCTTGAGTTGCTTTTCCAGCGTTCAATTGTAATTTAATAACTTTGGTTACTTGTTTAGCCACGAGACAACACCTCCTCTAGTCCGTGATGTGGTTAAATGGATGATTGAAATTTATCCTCCCACGCAAATTGAGCATAAAGCGCAATAAAAAAGCATAGCTAAAAAGGACGCTAGCTATGCTATGATACCATTAATTTTAAATAAAATCAAGACTTTTTAATCAATTTTTTCAACTTGTGTAAATTCAAGTTCAAATTTTGTCTGTCTACCAAAGAAATCAACTAAAACTTTTAAAACCATTTTATCATAATCAATCTCATCAACAATACCATTTTGACCAGTAAAAGGTCCAGATTTAATTCTTACACTCTCGCCAACTTTGACTTTTAAGTCATATTCTGCACGATGTAAACCTAATTTTTTCAAAATAGGATCAATTTCTCCAGGACGTAAAGGAACAGGTTTTGCACCTTTCCCACTTGAACCAATAAATCCAGTTACGTTAGGTGTATTTCTAACAACATACCAAGATTCATCTGTAACAACCATTTCTATAAATACATATCCAGGAAAGATTTTTCTAACCTTTTCTTTTTTAACACCTTTTTTAATTTCAACTTCTGTTTCTTCAGGGATAATTACACGAAATATTTGATTTTCCATCCCCATAGATTCAATACGACGTTCTAAATTATTTTTTACAGTGTTCTCAAGTCCTGAATAAGTTTGTACAACAAACCAATTTTTCTCTTCCATTATGTAAACCTCCTAGTAGCTAGAAGAAAAGATAATATAAGTTTATTTTATGTCAATTCCAAAAATATTTTCCAACCAAATTGGGGCGTTGGTTAAGAATAAGTCTAAAATTAAGAAAAATACACTGAAAAATATTATAAATGTAAATACTTTTTTACTATAATCAACCATTTCTTTACCAGTTGGCCAATGAACTTTCTTCATTTCCTTAATTGATTGAGCAATTGTTTCGTTAAATCCAGTTAAAATAGCTAATATCGCTAACACAACTAAAGCACCAATTAAGAAAGTTTTTGTTGCGTTACCCAATAATGGTAAATTTGTTTTTAATGCTAATGTTCCTATTGCTAATAACAAAGCTAATACAATTAAAATAACAGCGATTGTTATAAAGAAAATTGATTCAATAGTAATTCCTTTTTTCTCTTCCGTTTGATTAACTGAATGAGTTTCTAAGTAACTGAAGAATTTATCAATTTGCTTAGAAAATGCAATGAACAAAAAGAAAATACCTAAAATTGATGATGTTAAAGATAAGATTAACTTCGTTTCATTTGTAAATGCTCCTCTATAATCTATCTCAATTAAAAACCATTCAATAGCACCTGTTACGGTAAAGATTGCTAAAATGATTCCTATAAATCCTAATAGACCCGAAACATATTTTACAATACCATATATTGTTTCTTTACGAGTATTCATTTTAATTGTTCCTCCTACTTAGTTTCTTTATGTAAGGTATGTTTATTACAATGCCTACAAAACTTTTTAATTTCTAAACGTTCTGTTGAAATTAATTTATTCTTATCAGCGGTATAATTTCGCGAGAGACATTCAGTACATACTAAAATAATTTTTGTTCTCATAAAAATTTTTCACCTATTATACACAATCTAACTTATAATACTTTAACAAATAAAAAGATAAATGTCAATACTTAGTATTGATTCAATTTTTGTTCAATCTTCTTTTTTGCTTTAGCTATAATTACATAAACTTGTTTTTTGGGTATTTGATATTCCTTACTTAATTCTTGAATCGTATATCCTGTAATATAATATCGATAAATGTTCTTTTCAAGATAACTCATTTGCACGAGCGCTTTGTGATAAACATTTTCATAATGCATTTTAGCAAAGATATAATCTTCAATATTATTCTTCATATGACTTAATTTACTAATTTCTACTTCAGTATAATAAGAATCAAGGGAATAACTGTATTGATGAATCTTATTCTTCTTTCTACCTTGATTTCTCAGAAAAGATAAAATTTGCCGATCAATACAGAGTGATGCAAATGAAGTAAAATTAGCGCCTTTATTATCTTTAAAAGCACGTATGGCTTTTAATAACCCCAATCTTCCTTCTTGAAGAGCATCATCATAATCTTTTGGTATAATCTTATATTTAGATAGTATAATCTTAATAATATATTCATATTCAATAAGTGCTTTATTTATTGATTTTTCATCATTTTGACGCATTGCGTCTGTCCTCCTTAAATTAATTTAGAGGGGACAACGTTGATTTAACACTTCATATAGAATAATAGAAGTTGCAACAGATGCATTTAATGAAGTGATATGACCTTTCATTGGTAACTTAACTACCATATCACAATTTTCTTTTACCAGGCGACTAATTCCTTTTCCTTCACTACCAATAACAAGAGCGATAGGGGCTTTAGCATCCATTTGGCGGTAATCCAATTTTGTATCCATATCACATCCAATAATCCATAAACCCATTTTTTTTAATTGTTTAATCGTATTTGTTAAATTAGTTACTTTAGCTACTTTAACATACTTAATAGCACCTGTTGATAACTTAGCAACCGTTGCATTTAAACTGACAGACCGATTTTTAGGAATAATGATTCCATGAACCCCACTACAATCAGCAGTCCTTAATATAGCACCTAAATTATGAGGGTCCTCAAGTCCATCTAAAATGACAATAAATGGATTTTCATTTTTTTGTTTTGCTACATTTAACATATCCGTTATTTCATAATATGGAAAGGGGGCAATTTTACAGATAATTCCTTGATGATTTCCTTTTACTAATCGATCTAATTGTTTACGCCCTACGATTTGGTAGGTAATATTGGCTTTCTTAATTAAAGAATGAATCATAGGTTCTTTATTAATAACTAACTCCGTCACCAAAACTTCCTCGATTTTATGTCCAGATTTAATCATTTCGATAACTGTATTTTTTCCATAAATATATTCTGCCATATCATCACCAACTTTCAACTAATTCAATAGCGAATAGAATTATTTTATTTAATCTTTCTTTTTTTTCCATTAAATATAAATATCCAATCAATGATTCAAAAGAAGTACTATGTTTATAGGTTAAAATATCAACATTATGTTTTTTATGATTGATTTTCGCATTTCTACCTCTTTTAACAATTTCGATTTCTTCTTCTAATAAATCTTTATTTTTCATTAAGTGATTAATGATTTTTGCTTGAGCTGTTGCAGAAACATATTTCGTTGCCAATTTATGTAAATCATTGACTTTAGTATATCCTTTATTAATCAAATATTGTCTAATCCATAAATCGTAATATGCATCTCCAATATAAGCCAAGCTAACACCATTTAATAATTTATAATTTACCATATTTTATATATTTATTCCTTTTTCATTTAATATCGCTCGAATTTTATCAGCTTTTTCAAAATCTTTATTTTTTCTAGCTTCTTCTCTTATTTTAATTAAATCTCTAATTTCATTATCTAATCGTGGAATCTCATAACTAATTCCAAAAATCATTAAAATCTGTTTAAAGGTATGATGTAAACTTAACATATACTTTAATTCATCTATAGTGAATATTTGCTTACGAATAACCTTATTAACTTCTTTTATTAAATTCATTAAAGCAGTAATCGCATTCGCTGAATTAAAATCATCATCCATTGCTTGATTAAATTGATTGATTATAGTCTGTGAAAAATCATTAATTGATACCACTTCATCTAAATAATGATTTAAATCTAACTTCATTTGAAGTTGTTTATAAGAAGTTTCAATCTTAGTTACCTCATTTTTAATATTCTCTATATTTTCAAATGTATAATTAAGTGGTTGACGATAATGTGTAGAAAGCATAAATAAACGTAATACACGAAAATCATAATGAGATAAAAAATCATTAATTAATATATAGTTTCCTAACGATTTACTCATTTTTTCATTATCAATCATTAATCGACCATTGTGCATCCAATAATTAGCTAATATTGTTTTATTCATCGCCATCGATTGGGCAATTTCATTTTCATGATGTGGAAACTTTAAATCTGAACCTCCACCATGAATATCAATTAATGAACCTAAAGTATCATTTATCATCGCAACACATTCTGTGTGCCATCCAGGTCTACCCTTTCCCCAAGGAGAATCCCACTTGATTCCATCATCTGTCTTCTTCCATAATGTAAAGTCTAAAGGATTTTGTTTTTTACTATGTTCTGTAATTCTTGCACCAATTTCAAGACTTTCTGTTTCTTGATTTGATAATTGGCCATAGGAACTTATCTTATTGACTGAAAAATAAACATCACCCTCTACTTCATAGGCATAACCTAAATTTTCAAGTTCTTTTATATAATTTATAATATTTGACATATAATCAGTTACACTAGGGTTTATATCAAATTCAACACAATTTAATTGCTTAACATTTTCTAAAAAAGCTTCTTTATATCGGTTAGCAATAACCTCTTCACTAACCTGATTTTCTTTAGCTGCATTAATAATTTTATCATCGACATTTGTAATGTTTGATACATAAGTTACATCATAACCACGATGTTCTAAATATCTTTTGACCACATCGAAAAAAATAACAGGTCTAGCATTTCCTATATGAATGTAATTATAAACAGTTGGCCCACATACATACATATTCACCTTATTAGGTATAATTGTTTTGAATACTTCTTTCTGATTCGTTAACGAATTATAGATATACATAATATCACCTCTTTATATATAATTTGCATGCTAATTTAATTTTGTGCTATTTTATGACAAATTGCAAGACTTTTCATTTGTGCAAATACAAAAGCCGCACGTATGCGGCTTTATACCCACATACTAAGCAGGTAATAATGCTAGTGTTTTTTCTAGTCGATTAATTACTTCTACTTTACCTAATAATTCAATTACTTTTGGTAAATCAGGTCCATGCATTTGTGATGTTGTTGCGATTCGACAAGGCATATACAACAGTTTCCCTTTTGCCTTTGTTTCTTTCCCTGCCATTTTAATACATTTTTTAATATTCTCAGTATTAAATTCAGTTAATTCCTCTAATTTCAATTTAAATACTTCTAATGTTGTTTTAACACCATCTTGTTTAATAAATGTTAATTCTTCTTCATCAATCACAAAATCTTTTTCAAAAAATTCATGATACAATGAGATTATTTCTGCGCCAAAAGACATTCTATCATGGAATAAACCAACTAACTTTGTAATCCATTCTGTTGATTTCTCTTTCAATGTCTCATGGCAATCAATATGGGGTTTACACAATGTTACCATATTTTCAAGGAGTAATTCTTTAATATAACGATTATTTATATACATTAACTTATTTTTATCAAACGTTGCAGGTGATTTAGATAAACGTTTCTCATCAAATTTATCGATTATCTCTGCTTTCGATAAGATTTCCTCTTCTCCTTCAGGACTCCATCCTAATAAGGAAATAAAGTTAAATAACGCTTCTGGTAAATAGCCCATTTTTTCATACTGAGAAATGAAAGCAATAATATTTGGATCCCTCTTTGATAACTTTTTCCCATCTTCTTTAACAATCAATGTCATATGTCCAAATGTAGGATAATCCCAACCAAAGGCATCATATATCCCCATTTGTTTAGGAGTATTAGTAATATGCTCTTCACCGCGTAATACATGGGTTATATCCATTAAATGATCATCAATCACTACCGCAAAATTATAAGTAGGGATACCATTTCGTTTCATAATTACCCAGTCACCAATATCTTCAGATGAAAATGAAACCTCTCCTTTCACAATATCCTTGAAAACATAGGTAACATTTTCTGGTACTTGAAACCGAATAGTATATTCACCACGTTTTTCTAATTCTTTTAATTCCTCACTTGAAGCATTTAAACAACGACGTGAATAATGCATATGAGATGCCTTATCTTCTGATAACTCTTCACGTTCTTTTGCGAGTTCTTCTTCAGTACAATAACATTTATAAGCTAATCCGCGTTCAACAAGCTCCATTGCGTACCTTTTATAGATATCTAATCTTTCTAACTGACGATATGGGGCATACTTAGGGTTTGCTTTATCCACAGATTCATCATAATCAATCCCTAACCATTTTAGATGTCTTAATTGTGATTGTTCACCTTCAGATACATTTCGTTCTACATCTGTATCTTCAATACGAACGATAAAATCCCCCCCGTGTTTTTTCGCATATAAAAAGTTAAACAACGCGGTTCTAGTATTTCCAATATGTAAATAGCCTGTAGGGCTTGGTGCGTATCTTACACGAACTTTCATGATTCCTCCTATTTAATCAATCGTTTTTATTATCTTCAATATTTTAACATAATTTTTCCAAAAAAACAGTGTTATCGAATTAAATGTTTATATTTCTGAAATAATATATCACTTAGTTCAACAGTTACATCAATTCCTTCATCTATATAACTTTCTCTAATTACATTGGCATTTTCTTTTAAGTAATTAAAAATATACCCACTAGCATATGGAATTAACATTTTAACTGTTTTATAATTTTTAAATAATATTTTACTCGTTTCATTAAGTAAATGATCAATATTAGATTTATTTTTAGCGGAAATAAAGACTCCATCCCCTACATTCAAGCTATCAAACTTATCAATTTTATTATAAACATGAATGATTGGAATGCCAGTGACACCGATTTCTTTTAATACTTTTTCTGTCACTTCTAATTGTCTTTCATAATCTTTATTTGATAAATCAATGACATGTAATATTAAATCAGCTTCAGTAATTTCTTCTAATGTAGACCGAAAAGCTTTTACCAATTGATGGGGTAACCGACTAACAAAGCCAACAGTATCCGTCAATAATAATTTCTTTTTAGACTCTAAAACAATTTGTCTTGTTGTGGTTTCTAATGTCGCAAATAATAAATCTTGCGCAACAACCCTTTTATCGTCATTTTTAACAATACTATAATCTAATAATGTATTCATCAAAGTAGATTTACCTGAATTTGTATACCCAACTAAACTAACTATAGGAATTTCATTTTTATTACGTCTTCGTCTTTGTACTTGACGATTTGAAACCATCGTACTTAATTCCTGTTCTAATAATGAAATTTGTTTTTCAATTTTACGTCTATCTAATTCATATTTTGTTTCACCAGGACCTCTTGTACCTAAACGTTCATTAAAATTACCCCTCATAATACTAATTCTTGGTAATATGTATTTTAATTGAGCAATTTCAACTTGAAGCATTGCTTCTTTCGTCTTAGCACGTCTTGCAAAAATGTCTAATATCAATAAGGTTCTATCAATGATTTGACATCCAATAATTTCCTGAATATTTCTTGTTTGAGAAGTCGATAGATCATCATTAAAGGCAACCATTTCAATATCATTTGCTTCTACAAATTGCTTTATTTCATCGACTTTTCCCGACCCTAAATAAGTAGCTGCAGTTATTGTTCTTAATTTTTGAGTTATTTGACCAATCACATTTAATTCACAACTAATAGCTAAATTTTCTAATTCTTCCATCGAATATATGAACTCTTCTTCATCATTTGTATAAGTCCCTACGAGTAAGGTTCTTTCATATTTTTTTTCATTATTTACATTCAAATAAGATCATCTCCATTTACTATTTATTATTATAACTGAAAAGAAAAAGATTATCAAAATATATCATGATAATCTTTTTTATTTTCTTATGTGATTACAGTCCACATTTTAATTGTGCATTACAATTTGTACAAGTATTACATCCACCAATTTCTTCGACTGTTCCTTCTAAACAAATTGGACAAATATCCCCTACTTCTACACCAATATTTTTATTTGCCTTTGTTCTAGGAGGATTAATATTATCTTCTTTATGAGGTTTTGGTTCAACAACTTCATCTACTTCTAATCCAAATTGCATCGCATCAATTTGTTCAAGTTTATTCTCTTCAGCTTTTAATGTTAATACTTGAGAATCTCTAGAACCATCTACATAAACGGTTCCGCCTTTAGCGCCACCTTTATATAAACGCTCATACACTTTTTGCACATCATTAACGGTAAATCCACGTGGTGCATTAACGGTTTTAGAGATAGAAGAATCTACCCAGCGCTGAATAATACATTGCATATCCGCATGTTCCTCAGGTGTTAATTGCATCGCATTAACAAATATATCAGGTAATTGATCTTTTGCATATTCAGGGTGTATCGCTAAATAATCATCAACAATTTGTGCATTCACTTCAATGTATTTTCCTAAACGACCACTTCTAAAATAAGTAAATGCAAAGTATGGTTCTAAACCTGTTGACACCCCAACCATTGTTCCTGTAGAACCAGTAGGAGCAATCGTTAATAAATGTGAGTTCCTAATTCCATAAGTTAAGATTCCGTCTCTAATAAATCTTGGCATTTTCTTTAAGTAGCCTGATTTCACAAATAAATCCCTTGACCCTTTTGTTTCTAAGAATGAGAAACTTCCTTTTTCTTTCGCTAAATCAATTGAGGTTTCATATGCAGTTGTAGCGATATATTGAAATATTTGGTCAACTAATTTATTACTTGATGGACTTCCATAACGCTCATTACACCAAATTAATAAGTCATGTAATCCCATAATTCCTAAACCAATTCGTCTTTCACCTAATGCTTGTTCTTTATTTTCTTCTAAAAAGTATGGTGTGGAATCAATGACATTATCTTGCATACGTACACCAGTTTGAACTGTTTTACGTAGTTTCTCCCAATCAACTCTACCTTTTGTTTTATCAACCATATTGGCTAAATTGATTGCTGCTAAATTACATACAGAATAAGGTGCTAGTGGTTGTTCTCCACATGGATTAGTTGCTACAACCTTCTGACCATATCCCTGTGCATTTGTCATCTCATTCGCATTATCAATAAAGAATATACCTGGTTCTGCTGAATAAGTAGCACAAATATTTATTAAATTCCACATTTCACGTGCTTTTATTCGTTTATAAGTTGCTATTTTATAACCCAATGCTTCCCATTCACGGACATCTCCAACTTCATGCCATTTTTCATCATAAGCTTTTTTAGTTTCTGCATCATAATGATTGATATCAGGGAAACGAAGTTCAAACTCACCATCTTCTTCTACTGCTTTCATAAATTCTTTTGTTAAAGTAACAGAAATATTAGCACCAGATAAAAACTCAGGATTGTTGACTTCATATTTTCCACCATCACGCACTAATTTCTTAGCTTTTAAAACAATATCATCTGAGAAAGGAGATGGAGCATTATCTTCAGATACGCTAATGATATTTGAATACATTTTATATTCATCATCAGAAAGAGGAATAAATTTTAATTTTTCTTTTGCTAGACGAATGATATCTTCATCTTTTAAATTTTCGATCAGATATTGAAGAATACGAGGATTCTGCATTTTTGAAATAATAAATTCTAGTACATCTGGGTGCCAATCAGAAAGCATAATCATTTGCGCACCACGTCTTGAACCACCTTGTTCAACAAGATGTGTTAAGTTGGCGATATCATTTAACCAACTAACAGCACCACTTGATTTTCCTCCAACACCTTTAGCTAAAGCATTTTTAGGTCGTAAAGTAGAACCATTCGTACCAACGCCCCCACCACGACTCATAATCTCCATTACTTGTTTACGATGGTCACTAATACCACCACGAGAATCTTCAATAAATGGCATTACAAAACAATTAAAATAAGTAACTTGTGTACCACTACCAGCGCCATATAATACACGACCAGCAGGTACAAAGTTTAAATTTTTTAATTCATAAAAAAATTTTTCTTCCCATTCTTTACTTTTTTCAGCACTCTTCTCATTTTTAGCTAAATCATGCGCTACTCGTTTAGCTATCTGTTCATAAAAAATCTCTAAAGGTTTATCTATTGTATCAAGCTTTCTTTTAACAATGCCTGTTTCTATTTCTTTCGAATCGCTTAATGTTCCTCTAAATTCTTCCTCAATTAAAATATCTGCATACCCATTTTTACGATCAATTTTTATCACTTTTCCAATTCCACGTGCTGGAAATTTAGGGTCATCTTTTACCACTACTAAAACGATATCATCTTCTTTTAATGAAATCCGGTTAATATCTTTTTGAGCATAACGGTCAAGCATCACTAGTCTTGAAACACCTGCGTGAGTTGTTTTCATTGTCTCATCAATCGTATGTAAATGAGGAAAATATGTAATAATATCATCATTTATTTTTTGTATATACCGCTTTTCATATTTTGCCTGCATAAATATTCCTCCTCTTTAAAAATAATCTAACTTGAATTATAAACTAAATATCCTCTGAAAACAACACCAAACCGAAATTTTAACTTTCAAAATTTTATTAAAAAAATATTAAATCACATATTTTTTATCGGAATAAGCAATAATCACTGAGCATTATCATATATCTTTAATAAGAAAGAAAGGTGAGAAAGATGTATGATAAATTTTCTAGTCAAGCTAAGGGAATTATTATAAGAAGTCATCGATTTGCTTTAAATCAAAATGAATATGTCGTTGGAACAGAATATTTATTATTATCTCTGTTCAATGAACCTAACAGTAGTTGCCAAATTTTACTCAAAGAATTAAAAATTACCGAAAATCATATTTTAGATGAAATTAAAAAAATCAATGTCTTTCGAAAAAACATACCTGGTTTAGTTATCTATACACCTAAATTTCGTTCTGTGTTAGATTATGCTTCAAACATAAGTAAAAAAACAGGATCTGATTTTGTTTATGAAGAGCATTTATTCTATTCTTTACTAAAAGTAACTGATTGTATTGCTTATAAGGTACTAGAAAATCTACCGATTGATATAGATAATTTAATTACAGAAATTACTGATGTAATGGGGTGGAACGTGGAAGATTCATTTGATAAAAAACAATTATTTGATAATTTTTCTTTTGTTGAAAATATCACTTCACTCGTTAAGAAAGATAAATTACTACCCCTTATTGGAAGAGAGAAAATTCTAACCCGTATCACAAATATACTAAATAAACGGAATAAACGGAATGTGATATTAATTGGAAATGCTGGGGTTGGTAAAAGTGCGATAGTTGAAGGTCTTGCTCAAAAATACTATAAAGAGCAGGCTAACAAACTAATTGTTTCACTTAATATTACATCATTACTAGCAGGAACAAAATATCGTGGTGACTTTGAACAAAGAATCAAGGATTTTTTAGATTCTGTTAAAAACAAGGAAGAAGTAATTGTTTTTATTGATGAAATTCATAATATTATTAATGTTGGAAATGGAGATAGTAATTTAGATGTAGCCAATATATTAAAACCAAGTCTAGCACGCGGTGAATTAAATTGTATTGGTGCTACAACTATTGATGAATATTATAAACATATCGCTAATGATACAGCTCTATCAAGAAGATTTTTACCGATCTTCGTAGATGAACCCACATTAGAAGAAACGATTAATATTCTCACGAATATTAAACAATATTTTGAAAAATTTCATCAGATTGATATCCCTTCAAACACGATTCCTTATTTATGTGAACATGTTGAAAAAGCAATTATCAATCGTTATTTTCCTGATAAGGCTATTGATGTTTTAGATGAAGCATGTTCTTACGCTAAATTAAATCAATTAAATCAAATTTCTTTCAAAACGATTGATTACATTATTAAAACTGTTAATAACCAACACTACAATAACAAAAGCTTAAAAAAATTAGAATGTTATCCTTTCTTAAAAAAGTATTTTCTTCGTTATTATAGTAATATAACAAATTCATTTGAACCCATAACAAGTATCCTCTGTCAGTATACCGATGAGAATCAGTTGAATCTATTTATCGATGATATTTCTTATATCTTCAACATTCGTAATGAAGCACTCAAAATAATTAATCTTAATAATTTTTCAGATGAACATAGTATTTCAAATCTAATAGGCTCTCCTCCTGGATATGTTGGTTTTGATAATCCAAATACTTTAACAAAATTTGTACAAAAATACCCTCGGTCAATTATTCTACTAAAAAATATCGAAAATTGTGCACAGAATATCACACAATTATTTAAAGATATTTTAAATAGTGGCTATGTTGAAGATTTAGCTAGCAACAAAATATATTTTACAAATACGATAATAATAGCCACTGAAAATTCTAATCATAAATCTATTGGTTTCTTGAACTTAGAAATTGAGCAGAAGTACAAAGGAGAACTTCGTTTTAAAGAGAAGATTAACCTTAATCGTTTCTTAAAACAAACCACTAAAGAACAAGAATCTTTACTAGATAAATATATTTTATATTTTAAAACTAACAATAAAGCACTTGTATTTGAAGATTTTGATGATATTGTCGCCCATATTGATAAAAATAATAATAGTGAATTAGAAAATCTATTATATGAATGTTTCTTTAATCATGAACAAAATAGTTTTGTGATAAAATATAATGAAAAAGAAAAACGTTTCTTTATCAAAAAATAGTATATAATTTCATGGAATTCTTCCCATAAATACGTTATAATTCATTTAATAAGAAATTTCAAAGAAATTTTTATAAGAAATTTAGGAGGGGTTCTGTGGCAAAAACAAAAACAATATTCTTTTGTAAAGAATGTGGTAATGAAACTTTAAAATGGGTCGGAAAGTGTCCTGGTTGTGGACAATACAACACAATGGTTGAAGAAATTAAAGAACCCAAAAAAAAGACCCATCATCAAAATTCTATATCTACAAACAATAGACTCCAAAAAATTAATGAATTAAAAATAGATGAGAAAATTAGAATTAAAACATCCCTTCAAGAATTTAATCGTGTTTTAGGCGGCGGAATAATATTAGGTTCATTGGTTTTAATTGGTGGTGATCCAGGAATAGGAAAATCTACTTTATTACTACAGATGAGTGAAAGTATTGCCTTAAAGGGAACTGTTTTATATGTTAGTGGCGAAGAATCTCCACAGCAAATAAAAAATCGTGCAGAAAGATTAAGTATTAATTGTGACGAACTATATATTTATTCAGAAAATAATTTACAAGCTGTGCTTAATCAGATTGAAAATATACATCCTGAATACATTATAATTGATTCAATTCAAACGATTTATTTAGATTATATCAATTCAGCCCCAGGGAGTGTATCTCAAGTAAGAGAATGTACACAAACATTAATGAAACTTGCTAAATCCAAAAACATCCCAACTTTTATAGTAGGACATGTGACAAAAGATGGTGCCATCGCAGGTCCACGAATGCTTGAGCATATGGTGGATACAGTTTTATATTTTGAAGGAGATAATCACCATACGTTTAGAATTCTACGAGCCGTTAAAAATCGCTTTGGTTCAACAAATGAAATCGGCGTATTTGACATGAGAGAAGATGGGTTGGTTGAAGTCTTAAATCCTTCTGGTATCTTTCTTGAAGATCGTTCTTTAGGTTACCCTGGTACTAGTGTTGTAGCTAGTATTGAAGGTACACGACCTGTCTTAATTGAAATACAAGCCCTTTTATCAACCACTTCTTTTAATAATCCTAAAAGAACCGCTTCAGGATTTGATAATAATAAATTATCATTATTAATTGCTGTTATTGAAAAACGTTTAGGATATACCCTTCAAAACCAAGATGCTTATATTAAAGTAACTGGAGGAGCTAAAATAGGTGAACCAGCGGCTGATTTAGCCATCTTAATGAGCATTGTTTCAAGTTATAAAAACCAACCCCTTAATCCTCTAGATGTTTTTATCGGTGAAGTTGGGTTAACTGGAGAGGTGAGACGTGTATCAAGAATAGAGGCAAGATGCCAGGAAGCTTATAAAATGGGCTTTAAAAGAGCTTTTATACCAAAAAAAGATATTGAAAAATACAAACTCCCAAAAGATTTTTTAGTAATCGGTATAAGCAATATTGATGATGTTGTCAAGAAGGTTTTTTTAGATACTTCATTTTAAATAAATATGAGGTGTAAGAATGAAAATTGATTTTATCCCAATTGATTTCTCTGATATGAACAGTTGTGCCATTTTAGCCAAATGGTTTAATGACCCAGAAATCAATTATTTAATTTCACCCAATTTTTATCAAGGATCATTAAGTTATATATCACCTGAATATGTTTCTCAATCAAACCTTATTACCAAATATAAGAAGCATGCATTTTTTATTGTGGCAGATAATTATATTATAGGGGATGTTAATATTATTGATAATCCTGACTTTCTTTTCAAAAAAGACCAATCCTCTTGCTGGTTAGGGATCACAATTGGAGAAAAACCTTATCGAGGATTAGGGATTGGAAAGATAGCCATGTGTTATATTGAACAATATGCAAAAAGTATAGGATTTACTAGGATGGAATTAGGTGTTTTTGAATTTAACACAAAAGCCATTTCATTTTATAAACAATTAGGTTATCAACCGATTGGCCGTATCCCTCGGTTTACATTTTATAATGGGATATGGTACGATGATATAAGATTTGAAAAATATTTGTCATAATAATTATAAATACAGGAGGAAAAAATGCTTTTAGTTGCAGATAATTGGAAAGACTTTAAATTAATTGATGCAGGAGATAATGAAAAGATTGAACAATGGGGAAAATATATTTTAAGACGTCCTGACCCACAAGCAATTTGGCCACGTCAGGACTTTTCATCGTGGGATAAATATCATGGTTATTATGAAAGAAGTTCTACTGGTGGGGGCAAATGGAAGATTGCTTCATTTCCTAAGTCTTGGACAATAGAATATAATAATTTAAAATTCTATATTCGTCCAACTGGTTTTAAACATACCGGGTTATTTCCAGAACAAGCTGTTAATTGGGATTTTATGATTGAAAAAATAAAAACAGCGAAACGTCCGATTAAAGTTCTTAATTTATTTGCTTATACTGGAGGAGCAACAGTTGCTTGTGCTTATGCTGGTGCTGAAGTGTGTCATGTTGATGCAGCTAAAGGCGTTGTTTCTTGGGCGAAAGAAAATATACAATTGTCACAATTAGGGGACCGAAATGTTCGCTTTATCGTTGATGATGTTATTAAATTTGTTGAAAGAGAAATAAGACGCGGAAGAACCTATGATGCGATTGTCATGGACCCACCTGTTTTTGGACGAGGAACAAAAAATGAAGTATGGAAAATTGAAGAAAAATTAGTGGATTTGATTAATTTAACATTGAATGTATTAAGTGAAAAACCATTATTTTACATCATTAATAGTTATACTTCCGCGTTTTCTCCAATTGTTTTACACAATATAATGAAAACGACTTTAAATAAAAAATATCCCGGAAATTTACAATCAGGAGAATTAGGATTAAAAACCTCTAAAACTAATCTTGTTTTACCATGCGGTATTTATTCCCGCTGGGAGATGAAGTAATGGAGATTTTATATGAAGACAATCATATTATCGTTGTTGTAAAAGAACCAGGAATATTAAGTCAAGAAGATAACACAGGCGATAAAGACATGCTAACCTTGATTAAATCTTATTTGAAAGAAAAATTTAATAAACCTGGCAATGTATTTTTAGGACTCATCCATCGTTTAGATCGTATGGTGGGTGGTGTTATGATATTTGCCAAAACAAGTAAAGCTGCTTCTCGCTTAAGTGAACAAGTAAGAAATCACTCTTTTCAAAAAAAATACTTAGCCGTTGTACATGGTAAAACAAAAGTCGAAGACACACTTATTAATTATTTAAAAAAAGATGTAAGAACAAATACTGTTTATGTTAAGCCACAAGAGGTTAGTCAGGTAAAAAGAGCTGAATTACATTATAAACGTATTCAATTTAAAGATAACTTATCTTTAGTAGATATAGATTTAAAGACTGGAAGACCCCATCAAATTAGAGTTCAATTTTCACATATTCATCATCCCTTAATTGGAGATAAAAAATATGGAAAAAAAGATGGTTTCACTTCTATCGGTTTATACGCTTATCAATTATCAGTTTATCATCCAACGACTAAAGAATTACTCACTTTTACGAAAAAACCATCCACAAATTTTCCATTTAATGAATTTTCATTTTAATTGAAATGAAAAAACACATTTGCTATAATAATACAGAACATACATTGAAAGGATGATACTATGTCAAAAGTTATATTAAAAAACGGTTGTGTATTTAAACTAAAGTCAACCCCTATGATTGATATGACTACACTAGTATATAATTATCCACAATGTAGAATGACTGATACGGTTTCGCCATGCTCTACACAAGACCATGATAAATCGTTAATACTAGTATAAATTATTAAAATACTTCACTTCAGTGAAGTATTTTCTATTAATTATATAATTGGAGGAAATAGAAATGAACAGAGAATTGGCCTTAGAATTTTCTCGTGTGACTGAAGCTGCTGCACTTGCTGCTTATAAATGGCTTGGGCGTGGAGATAAAAACAGTGCAGATCATGCAGCAGTCATAGCGATGAGAACCATGTTAAATCGAATTAATATTAATGGAGAAATTGTCATTGGTGAAGGGGAAATAGATGAAGCCCCAATGCTATATATTGGAGAAAATGTAGGAAATGGGACAGGAGCACCAGTTGATATCGCTGTAGATCCAATAGAAGGTACCCGTATGACTGCTTTAGGACAAAGTAATGCATTATCTGTATTAGCAGTTGGGGAAAAAGATGCTTTCTTAAAGGCGCCTGATATGTATATGGAAAAACTTATTGTAGGACCTATGGCTAAAGGTGTTATTGATTTGAATTTACCTTTATTAGATAATATGAAATTAATCGCTAAAAAATTAAATAAAGAATTAACTGATTTAACAGTCATCACACTAGCAAAACCAAGACATGATAAATTGATATTAAATATGCAAAAAGCAGGAATTAAAGTATATGCAATTCCAGATGGTGACGTTGCTGCTTCCATATTAACTTGTATGCCATTTAGTGAAGTAGATGTTTTATATTGTATTGGGGGTGCCCCAGAGGGAGTTGTTTCTGCAGCAGTAATCACAGCGTTTGGTGGAGATATGAATGCTAAACTACTCTTAAGAAAAGACGTAAAAGGAGATACACTTGAGAATCGACAAATTTCTAAGATGGAACAGAAACGATGTGCAGAGATGAATGTTACACCTAATAAAATATTAAAATTAAATGATTTAGTTAAAAATGATAATATTATTTTCTCAGCAACTGGAATCACAAAAGGAGATCTTTTGGATGGAATTAGTCGAAAAGGAAATATATCTGAAACAGAAACATTATTAATCCGTGGTAAAACTGGAACCATCCGAAGAATTAAATCGATACACGATTTAGAAAAGAAAGATGTTGAGTTATCTCCCTATTTTATTTAAATTTTGAATTATCTGTGTTAAAATTATTTTAATACAGATTTAAAGGTGATAAGATGAAATATACTGCGATTATTCTGGCTGCTGGTAGTGGTTCAAGAATGAACTTAGGCTATAATAAAATGTTTTTTACATTAAAGAATAAACCATTAATCACATTATCAATTCAAAAATTTCTAGATGATGAAAATTGCACTGAAATTATTATTGTAGGAAATGAAAAAGAAATAAAAGACCTAGAGTTAATCCTAAAACAACATGACTTATATACTGAAAAATGTATGATTGTCAGCGGCAGTTATGAACGCCAATATAGTGTTTATAATGGTCTTCAAAATGTCACAAATGATATTGTTTTAGTTCACGATGGAGCCAGACCATTTATCACAAGAGAATTAATTCATCAATTAGTAGAAGAAGCTAAAACTAATGGATGCTGTATCCCTGGTGTTAAAGTAAAAGATACCATTAAGTATGTAAACAATAATTTCATTAAAGAAACCTTACCAAGAGAATTTCTATATGCTGTTCAAACACCACAAGCTTGCCAAACAAGTTTAATCAAAAAAGCACATGAATTAGCAAAAGAAGAAAATTTCTTGGGAACAGATGAAGCTAGTCTAGTTGAAAAATATACGCCACTATCAGTTAAACTCATTGAATCAAACTATGAGAATATTAAAATCACGACAAAAGAAGATTTAATCTATGCTGAGCGTTTATATGATAAATACTTTAACTAGAAAGAAGGAGCTTTTATGAATATACGAATTGGTCATTCTACTGATATTCATCAGTTAGTACCAAATAGAGATTTAATATTAGGCGGCATTAAAATAGACTTTGAAAAAGGTCTTTTAGGACATAGTGATGCTGATGCTTTATTACATGCCATTACTGAAGCAATTATTGGTGCTTTAGGTTTAGGTGACATCGGTACTCATTTTCCAGACACAGATAAAGCTTATAAAAACATTGATTCAAAAATCCTTTTATCAAATGCTTACAATTTAGCAAAAGAAAAAGGTTATCATATAAATAACCTTGATGCAACTATCTATGCTGAAAAACCAAAAATGGTAGCTCATATCCCACATATGAGAACTTTGATTGCGAAGTTATTAGAAACTGATGTAGAAAACATAAATATAAAAGCAACACGTGGTGAAAAACTAGGATTTATTGGTCGAAATGAGGGTATTGCTTGCGAAGCAGTCGTGTTATTAATTAAATAACTAAAATGATAAACTTTCTAAGAAAAGATACACTAGGATTTTTTATAAATTCTAGTGTTTTTTGATAGAATTTTTATAGTAAACCTATTATTCAGCTCTATACTTAGTTTAAATTTCTAACTACAATTTTTACATACATAAAAAAACTTGCAAGGCAATTTTGCTATGCAAGTTATCAATATTAAATTTCGTTATCTTCAACAACTTTATCAGGAGCTTTTTCTAAAAGATGAGGATTTTCCATGTATCGTTTAAAGATTCTTAAAGCTTTTGCATAATAAAATCCATCACAAATTCTTTCATCTACTACGATTTTCATGTCAATAAATTTACGTTCAATTATGTTATTATTACGATCAAATACTTTTTCTTTATTTTTAATACCAAAGGCAATAAAAATAGATGTTGTTCCAAAATCATATATATGATGATAAACCGGTCTAATTCCTAATGACCCCATATCAGTTATAAATAAGCTTGTATGAAAAGGACTTACTTCGTTAATAACTTTAGGCATCTTTCCATGTTTGTCTAACCAAGTTAAGAATTTAACTAATATACTAATAACGAATCGTGGGCACATAGAGATCATTTTTGCGGTTTTATCCGTTTCATTGCTAGTTTTTTGACCTTGACTTTCATTAATTACACGATTCACTTTTTCAACTACATCAAAAATTGTATCAGTTGGTTTAAATTTCACTTTTACAGTAGTTTCAGGACTATCTTCAGTCATATCTTTTTTAACAGCTAAACTAATATAAATACCATTACGAGCAAACATTTTTCTTCCACTCACAAATCGGTTTAATTTAGGTTTTTGTGAAATTGTTCTAACCATTGCAGCACAAACAATATGCAAGAAACCAATATTTATTTTTTCTTCTCTTTTCTCTAGTAAAAACTTTTCTGTTTTAGTGAGGATTATCTTATCATCAAAATATACTTGTGCATCTACTCGTGATTTCATTATATATGGAATAATTTTGAAAAATGGATCGACGTTTTTTAATATTCTACCATCATACCTATCACCAAATCGCCTTTTCTTTTTATTCATTTCATTCTCTCCTTCTTATTCTTCCTAATATTATATCATAAATTTTGGCATATCGCTACATTATGTGAATAACCCAAAACAAATTTACCAATATCTGTATCTACACTAATAAGAGGACTAACTTACATTTAAAAATATAATTAAAAGACCTAATCTTAATCACTAAACTTTTTCCATGTTTCTAAATACTCTAGATATGTATATATGTTTTATACTTCTTATCTTGTTTTGTTTTTATTCAGATTATAAAATTATAAAAATCAGTATATAAATTAAAAAACTGCCAATGGCAGTTTTTAATACTTTTATTGTTGTTTAATTGGTTTCATCGTTGGGAATAGCAATACATCACGAATACTTGATGAATTAGTTAGAAGCATAATTAAACGGTCTAACCCAATTCCAATTCCACCGGTTGGTGGCATACCATATTCTAATGCCTCAACAAAATCTTCATCCGTCTCATTTGCTTCATCGTTTCCTAATTCGCGTTCTTTTAATTGTGACTCAAAACGTTCACGTTGATCAATTGGATTATTTAACTCACTGAATGCATTTGCATATTCTCTTCCAATTATAAATAACTCAAAACGAGAAGTAAAACGAGAATCATTATCATCTTTTTTAGCGAGTGGTGAGATTTCTACTGGATGCCCGTAAATAAAAGTTGGTTGAATTAGTTTCTCTTCAACATAATGTTCAAAAAATTCATTTATGATATGACCTACACCTGTATAATGTGCAGGAACTTCAATGTTATGTTCTTCAGCTATTTTTTTTGCTTCATCAAAGGTCATCTGTTTCCAAAAATCAACTCCTGCATATTCTTTGATTGCATCAACCATATGAACACGACTCCAGCCTTTTGCTAAATTAACTTTTGTTCCTTCATATTCAACTTCTGTTGTTCCTAAAACTTCTTCAGCTAAATAAGAAATAACATTTTCTGATAATTCCATCATGCCATCCATATCTGAATAAGCTAGATAAAGTTCAAGTGTTGTAAACTCTGGATTATGTTTTTGAGACATTCCTTCATTACGGAATAATCTACCTATTTCATAAACACCATCATAACCTCCGACAATTAAGCGTTTCAGCCATAACTCAGGTGCTATACGTAAATACATATCTAAATCTAACGTATTGTGATGGGTTACAAATGGTTTCGCTGCAGCACCACCTAAAATAGTATTTAAAATTGGAGTTTCAACTTCTAAATAACCTAGGTTGTTAAAATATTGACGTAAAGCAAACATGATTTTAGAACGAATTTCAAAACGACGACGTGTCTCTTCATTTGCGACTAAGTCAACATAGCGACGACGATAGCGTTCTTCAATATCATTTAACCCGTGAAATTTATCTGGTAGTGGTCTTAATGCTTTTGTAAGATGATAATATTCAGTAGCTTTAATGGTTAATTCTCCAGTTCGCGTTCTAAATACTTCACCTTTCACACCAATGATATCACCGATATCTGCTTTAGTGAATAATTCATAATCATCCCCTAAACGATCTTTTCGACAATAAATTTGGAGTTGACCATATTGATCTTGGATATTAGCAAATCCTGCTTTTCCTTGTCCTCTTTTTGTCATCATCCGACCAGCGATAACCACTACATGGTGTTCTTCTTCTAATTGTTCTTTATTAAAATTTTCAAATTGATCCTTAACTTGTTTTGTATTATGAGTTCGATCAAATCGTTTACCAAATGGATCGACTCCCTTTTCTTTTAAAAATTCTAACTTTTCACGACGAACTATCATCTGTTCATTTAAATTCAATTCATTTTCTTTTATTTGATCGCTCAATTTTTTCACTCCTTTGTTTAACTTAAACCATTATACCAAATATATTATGAATTATACAACTAAGTATTATTTGTTTTTTCTAAATAAATTACCTTTTTTATCTTCTGTTTGAAAAATCAATTCCTTTTTTAATAACCTTTGTTTTTAAATAATAATCGTGTATAGTATCTTTTTTAACAATAAAGAATATGACTTCAATCAAAAATCCTATAACTGTTAGATAAAATAACTGTTTCATAATTATTTCTCTAAATAAAATTCTCCCATATGTTATTGTCCCATAGGTTGATTCTATATAAAAATCATTTAAGGATTTTCCAACTGAACCATCTAATTTTAAATAAATAAATGAAAAGCCAAATAGATACACGAAAACATCTATGGCAATTATCACATACCAAGAATGGTTAAAATGGACATATTGTTTGTTTAAAAAATCTAATCCAAAGGTAATAATCCCCAATACGATTATCACAAATATATAATCATAACATAACGATATAAAACGATCCAAAACATACTTTTTCTTCATACAGACCACCCTCTATTCTATTGCGTAGAATATTGATTAATTCTTTCTAAATAATCATACATCACCTTTTTAATTTCAACAGCTGTCTTTAATGTATTAATCTTTCTTTTAACACTTGTTGCTTCATATAACCCTTTAATATACCAAGGAATATGACTTCTCATTTCTAATACTGCTAATTTCTCTCCTTTTAAATCCATTAAAGAATCTAGATGCGTTAATGCTTGCTGCACTTTTTCAGATGGAGTTGGTTCTTTTAACAATTCATTGGTTTCCAAATAATGAACAGTTTGTTTAATTAACCATGGATTCCCTAATACTGCTCTCCCCATCATTACTGCATCAACTTTGGTTTCATCTAACATCCGTTTAGCATCTATCGCTGTTTTAACATCACCATTTCCTATAACTGGAATTGTCTTAACAACTTCCTTAACTTGTTTTATAATATCCCAATCAGCATGCCCCTCATACATCTGTGCACGTGTTCTACCATGTATAGCAATCGCTACAGCCCCTGCTTTCTCACACTTTTCAGCAATTTCTAATGCATAAATACTTTGACTATCCCAACCTGTTCTCATTTTTACCGTCACTGGTTTTTTTACAACCTCAACTACACGGCTCACGATTTCATATATTTTATCTGGTTCTAATAACAATTTAGCTCCAGCATCAGATTTTACAACTTTATTAACTGGGCATCCCATATTGATATCAATGATTTTCGCATTACAACGTTTATCAATAATTTTAGCTGCATTAACAATTGAAGAAATATCTCCACCAAAGACTTGCATTGTAACAGGTTGTTCTGAATTGTCAACCTGCAACATTTCAAAAGTCTTTTCATTTTCATAGATTAAGGCTTTATCACTTACCATTTCAGCGTAAATTAACCCTGCCCCCATTTTCTTACATATTTTTCTAAATACTACATTACTAATACCTGCCATTGGGGCAACGACCACCTGATTAGCTATTTCAATATCATTTATGTTCCACTTCATTTTATCACCTTTATCTTATTTTACAATTTTTTACTTCATTTATCAATTTATTTTTATAATCGACAAAAATGAAAAAGTTATGCTTTTAACATAACTTATTATCATGATAATTCTAATTCTTTAATAATCCTATTATCTAATGTTTTTATCTGAATCATATTGTTCTCATAAATTGCGTAGGTACTTGGATTATTTTCTTTTGGTAAAGCGATTGAACTAGGATTTAATACAAAAACATTGTTTTTTTCTAACACAGGAACATGTATATGACCATATACAAAAATATTTTTACCCGAATCAGGAATATCATTTGGTTTATATAAATGACCATGGGTTAAGAAAAATTGATAGTTATCCACAACTAGCTGTGTATAATCTGCCATCATTGGAAAATCTAACACCATTTGATCTACTTCACTATCACAATTACCACGTACACAAAGTATTTGATCACGGTATTGATTTAATAAATTTGCGACTTTCATGGGATTGTAATCTTTTGTTAGTGGATTTCTAGGTCCATGATATAAAATATCACCTAGTAAAATTAATTTATCAGCTTTTTCTTCATGAAAAATTTCAATTAATCGTTTCGTATAATAAAAAGAACCATGTATATCTGATGCAAATAATAATTTCAATCTATCACTCCTTTAAAATATGACATTAAAATATTTCATATCATTATTATCAGTACAATTTAAACCTGTAGCATAGGATAAATCACGTATTTTTGATTTTAATTCTGTTTCATCAATACTATTATCTAAATATAAATTTATCGTTCCTATTTCATTCTTAGCTTCATTTAGACCATGATTATATAAATCTAAAAAACTTTCAGTTGACTTCATTTCATTTAACACTGGGTGATGCCATTCTTTTTTATTAAAATTCATGTAATCAATTGTATCATCTATATTTTTATAATAAAATAATGTTTCTAAAACAATTTTACCCGTTTTATTAAAATGTATATCAACCCATCTAGCGAATTTCTTCTTAATACCAAAAGGGTCATATAATATTTTCGAATATCTCTTATAATTTATCGCTGAATTAATAAATACTTCTCCACCATTTTTAATATTAAAAACCTTATTTAAAACATAATTATAATATGGAACAAAAATATTTTTATTCAATCGAAAATTTAATATGTGTTTATAAATCTTAAACCGATGGGGAGATGATACATTCCACCGGTTAATAATAAACCAACTATCAATCGCTCGTTCTAAACGAACATGATTCCCCCGATATTTTTTATCTCCTTCTCCTGTAACATGATATACATAAGGATGAGCACTCCGATCTAAGACATTATGACACATAAAACCAAATAGATAACTATGTAAAATTTCACTATAATTATTTTTTAAATATTTAATACTTTCAACAAAAAAATCTTTTACTTTAGTATCATGCATCACATTCCCTAAACCATCATATAGAGGATTTCTTTTTAAAGAAAATAACTGATGGACATAAAAAACATCTGGCCCTTGTGCTCCAAGAAAATAGGAAGACTGATGCTTTGATAAGATGTCCTTTAATTTTTCATTATCTAGTTTATTTATAAGATCAAGCGCAAATGTTGCGTGAGTGACAAAATCAGGCATAACTATCTCCTCTTCTTTACAAAAACAAAATCATAATTTCATTTATTTATTTTTAGTTTATGTTATAATGAAAACATTAACAACTCTATTATACTATAAATTTATAAAAAATTAAATTAAGGAGAAAGTATATGTTTGATAGTTTTTTAGAAGAATTCAATCAAGAGGAACAAAGTTGGATTAAGTATGATATCGCCAATTCAGCGTACACATTAACCATAGTGACCGTATTATTTCCATTATTATATCTCTTAATCACAAAGGGAGCCTTTAGTGCGAATGAATCGACAAATAATAATATCGCCAACTCCATTTTATTATATGCAACAGGTATCATCTCATTTATTGTAGCTATATTATCCCCAATCCTAGGTACAATGTCTGATTTTAAGGGTCATAAGAAAAAATTCTTTAAAGCATCGTTGTCTATTGGATTAATATTTGGATTATTATTATGTATCCCAGTGATTCCTTGGCAAGTAATACTTATCATCTATTCCATTGCGACAATAGGTTATACAGCAGCTAATGTCTTTTATGATTCATTTCTAACTGATGTTACAACTGAAGATAGATATAATAAAGTATCATCTGCTGGTTATGCATGGGGTTATATCGGTAGTTGTATTCCATTTATTTTAGGTATAGGAATCTATGGATTAGTTTATTTAGAAATAATAAAATTTGATCCTAAAATCGCCATCGCAATCGCTTTCGCCATTTCTTTACTCTGGTGGTGGTTCTATTCATTACCTATGCTTAAAAATGTTGAACAAAAATATTATCTAGAAAAGAGTGAGCACTGGATTAAAGATACATTCACACGATTAGGTAAAACAATCAAAAAGATCATTAAACAACCAAAATTAGTTTTTTATTTACTTGCCTATTTTTTCTTTATCGATGCGGTTTATTCCATTATTAAGTCAGCTGTAATCATTGCTAAATCTCATGAAGTTACAGATATGGCACTTTTAGCAGTATCTCTAGTTGTTCAAGTGATTGCTTTTCCTTGTGCAATCGCCTTCGGTGCATTCGCTAAGAAGTTTGGCGAAATCAAAATGTTAGCTTATGGGATTATGGCTTATATTGGTATTTGTCTGATAGGTTATTTTTTAGGTCATATGACGGGTAGCATTACTGTAGATTTACTCATTTTTGTGGCATTAATCGGTTCTGCCCAAGGTGGTTTACAGGCTGTTAGTAGAGCTTACTTTGGAAAACTAATTCCTAAACATGAATCAGGTGAATACTACGGATTCTTTAATATCTTTGGTCGATTTGCTTCTGTAATGGGACCAATATTAATGGGATTAACAGTTTCATTATCCAATAATACTCGTTTAGCTACTTTAGCTTTAATTCCACTACTCCTTATCGGATTAGTTTTATTAATCATCTCATCAAGATATAAACTAGATAAGAATGAATTAACAAATAATACTATTACTAAATAAATTAAATTACTAAAACCAAAAAGGAGAAAACATATAAATTTTCTCCTTTTTTATTATTCACATCTCAACAGCATACCCTACAGAACTTAGTATAATCATTGAAATGGATTATTCATTTCATAGCATAAAACAGTATATTTAACACCTGAAGAAACTTCAATATATTCTCTCTTATAATTATCATGAAATCCATATTTCTTATAAAAATAAATTGCTGGTTCGTTTTTTTCTAATACCCATAAAATCACGTCACTAATATTTTTGTTTAATTCAAGTAAATAATTGATTAACTTTTTACCTAAGCCCTGACCTTGAAATTCTTTTAATATATATAATTCATGAACTTCTAGTCCCACCTTATCTATCTTTCTATAATACAAAAATCCAACTATTTTTTTGTCTACTTCAACTACTATTGTATTAGAAATTTTAGGTATAAAATCATTTACTAATTTACTTATATTATTGTAACTTAAAAAATCATCACACATTTTATCTTTATAAGTGTCATACCAAGATTCATAATGAACTTCCCCTAGTACTTCATATTCATCCTTATTTGCCTTTCTAATATTAATATTCATGTTTATCCCCTCACCATTATACTTTTAGTCTATACTAAGGTTTACTTATGCAGTAATACCAGAGCTTATAACATATATAAAGAATGCTATAGGTAAAAAGAAAAATATGCTACTCAAACATAAACTGACTTTAAACAATTTATTACCATTTGATTTTTTTAAATAACTCAAACTTAAAATTATTAATATTATTGATAAAAACCATGGTCCAAATATAGTTAAAATATACAGTCCATTCAATCCCATCTCATTAATAGTTTTTGTTGGAACCCACCAAAAAGATAACTCAATAGGATAAATTACTATACTTAATACTAACAATATAATACTTTCCTTCTTCATATAACTCATCTCCTTATTAATATATTTTACCACACATATAACAAAAAAGGCACCATCATCTGACAGCACCTTGGGATATTGATATCTTTACTAATTTACTATGTGCTTTAATACCAGCTATTGAGCTGGTATTTTTTAATTACAAATATCTTTGATTTGCGAAGTAAGTCCTCTCAATCCGTTTTCAAATTCTAAAGCAAATGGTGCGTTATATTCATTTCCTTTAACTAAACTCACTTCAGCGAAATATTTATCATCTAAAAATATACAAAGTTTATTTTCTTCCCATTTCAGTGTTGGTTGCATTCCAAAATTATTAAAAACAAACTCACAATCATATACATAATTTTTCTTTTTCATATCAACTAATACTGAATACAAAGTTAAAGTTTTATTTCCGTTTTCTAGTTTGGCAAACAAAAACAAGTCGTTATAATGTCTAATTATATCTACTGTCGAATCACTTGAAATGTATTGTTCAATTTCGATGTTGTTTGATAATTTCATAATTTCATTTATAACTTCTTTATTTATCTGTTGTCCATATGGAATGTATTCTTTCATTGAACTAATGATGTCATCGTTTAATCTACATACACCTACAGTATATCTTCTTTCACCTATATGTACTAGCTTAGCAGTTAATGTAATATTGTTCTTATTATGAAAAGTTTGAACATAAACATCACTGTTTTCTTTAAAAATCGATTCTAGTTTTACAACGCCTTGGAATTGATCATCAGCAATTATTCTCTTTTCGAATGTACTAATTAACAAGTTAATTTTAATGTAATATAAAATACTGTTATGTGATCTTTGAAGTAAGTAGACCATCTCAATGAATTCATTATCATTATCTAGGAAAACACAATTATCAATAGTTGCAGAAAACCTACTAAAATCTTCAAGGTCTACAATGTTATTAGTTATATATTCTACCAAAGATTCAATACTATCAAATTTCATTTTACCCTCCCTAACTTGAACTCGGTAGTGTAAAAGTTTTTCTTAAACCCTATACAAAACCTTATATATATATTATTTTTTATTATATAATGAGTTCCCCCCCTGTGTTTGGGAGGTTTCTCGTTATATTTTTTTAACCCTTTATATACAAAAAGATAGATACACCTGATATAATTTAATCACCACAAAAAAACTATAAGGAGTATCTATCATGGTTAAAATTATATCAGTTCTTTCAGTATTTTTAAAGTATTTAAACAAACTACTTTATAAATTTATTCTTTTTCTAGATTCACACATTATTTCTACACCTAGTTCTAAGTCATCTGGCACTTATTATGAACCTTTTAGGAAGTTCACTGTTGATGGTGAACCTATTATTCAGAAGGTTGAAAAGCTAGATTATCAAGAATTGCTTAATGTGTATTTTTTAAAGTACAATAAGCATCTCAAACCAGTTACTAGACGAAGGCCATCAAAACTTGATTTCAAAGGAAATTGCCCTATTTGTGGTGCTCCTCATGATTACATCTATGAAAATAATATTAAATCAAAACAGTTACTTTGTAAGGTATGTAGTCATACATTTACCTTGAATAATGATTTTCTTGAAAAGATTATTTTAAAATGTCCTCATTGTTCAAAGAACCTTGAAAGAATTAAAGACCGTAATAGTTATATTATTTATAAATGTAGACATAAGAAATGTTCCTTTTATTTAGATAAATTAAAGAAATTAACACCAGATCAATTAAAACAATTCAAAAAGAAACCAGGTAAATTTAAACTTCATTATATCTATCGTGCTTTCGATATTAACTTTGATTCCCTAGAACGTGACTCTATGTCTAATTTAAATATGAAGGTTGATTTAGCCAATATCAGACATTCTAAGCATACTCTAGGCTTAATCTTAACGTATTACGTTAACTACGGTTTGTCGAGTAGGAAAACTGCAGCTATCATGTATGATATTCACCAAGTTAAGATTTCCCATCAAACCGTGATGAATTATGCAAATAGTGTTTCTACAATGATTCGTCCCTTACTTGAAAATTACCCATATGATTTATCATCTGACCTTTGTGGGGATGAAACATATGTTAGGGTTAAGGGGAAGAAGCATTATATCTTCTTCTTCTCAGATAAAATTAAAAAGATTATTACTTCTTATCAAGTTTTTAGTAAACGTGATACTTTTTCAGCAGTCGTTTCACTATATCAAACATTCAAAAAATACACTGAACTACCTAAGAATTTGAAAGTAGTTGTGGATGGTAATCCTATTTACAACGTTGCATGGTCATACTTTAAAAGCATGAACATAAATTTCGATTTATTTCAAGTTATAGGACTCACTAATAACACGAAAACAGACAAGGATTACCGTCCATTTAAACAAGTAACTGAGCGTTTAAATAGAACTTTCAAAGACGATTATATCCAAATGAACGGATTTGGTAATATCAAGAGCGCTAATGCTTATATGGTCTTGTTTACAACGTTTTTTAACTTTCTAAGACCACATAAATCGTTAGGTTATAACCCACCTGTTAAATTAGAAGAGTTTGAGGATTTACCTCATATGCCAAGCAAATGGCTTTCTCTAATAGATATGAGTTACTCTTATATAAACTAATTTTTAACTAAGGAGTATCTCTATATAAGCGTATTTAAATATGCCTTTTTTATTTGCATATAATGATATAGTAAGATAAAACTGAGTATTGTAATCTAACATACTACAATTCCAGTTTTTTTTATTTTGGGTCATAGAGTTATCATGAGTTTTCATAATTTATTTGACACTACCTTGAACTCTTCTTAACAAGTTCAAATATACATTTTTCTTTAAATACACCTTAGGTGTAATACCAAATTTGCTTTTAAATTTTTTTATAAAGTATGATGATGAATTAAAGCCACATTTAAAAGCTGTGTCACTGATAGAATCATCTGTAGATTTAATATGCAAAATAGCTTCCGTAAACCTTCGGGTAATGATGTAATCTGGAATTGACATCCCTATTTTGGTGTTAAATTCTCTACTTAAATAATATTTTGAGTAGTTAAGTTCCTTCGCAATTTCATTTAAACTAATATCTAAAAACAAATTAGATTCAATATAATCTATAACTTTATACAATTTAATCATCTTATCACTTCCTTGTTGATCAACAATTAAAGTATAACATAGGTTAGTTTTTAAAAATGTAACTATATTGTTGTATTAAAAAGAGTGTTACTAAATAACACCATACTTGTCTTTACTAAACTGTAATGTTAAATTTCTTTAAAGTGTTTATTTACTAGTTCCTGGATAAAACTCTCGTAGCAAGCCAATATATCCACTTAACTTCTCAGTAGTTGGATTACCAAATTCAAATGTAGTACCATTACACTTGTTATATAATGTATCATGTAATGAATAAGACTTTCTAAATTTACACTCTCCATCATGATTATTGTGACATTTTCCACAATCACCATATTCACTAATGAATGCCTTTTGAATAAAATCTTCTGAATTCTCTATATACTCTTTATGTCTATTTATTTTATTCAAATATAACCTAAGTACAATACTTTCTTTACGGATGTATATTCTACTCACAATTTTTTTGCTTTTAATTCCTAATTTGGAATAAATGATCATGTATTTACCCCAACAATATCCAGGTCCAATTACATTTTTGTGTCCATATCCTAGTTTATTCATTTCTTTATTAAACTTAATTATAAATTCTTTGTCCTTATTACTAATTATATCAAATCTTTTTTCACATAATAACTCTCTCATTCACATCACTCCCTATGTTAAATACTAAGGTTTAGAAAAAGAATAAAAATTAACTCAACCTTCTTTAATATTTTACCACAGAAGTTAAAAAAGGCACTATCATCTTATAGTACCTTGGTATACTTAATATAGTTGTTCTTTATGGACTAGCTATAGTTGTCCTTACGATATTTAAATCACACTTTTTTTACTAATCACAAATGATATCTTTTATTCTATTTCTTTGAAGCTGCAAATTCTACTATTCGCCAATATTCATCATGCGGTATTTCATCTAATATTTCAGCAGTGATTGCATTGATTGAGTCAAGCATAAGTAGTGCTCTATACCTATAGTATCCACTTTTACTATTTTCATAGAAATATATAGCAATATTTTCATCAACAGTATTTCCTAGTTCGATATGTTCAATATAAGTCCACATCCATATTTCAAATTGATATTTACCTTTAGGACGTTTACCTTGTATTAATTGTTCTATTATATCTAAGTCATCATTTGTTTGTATGATTTCTCTTTTGGTCTCTTTCTTTTCTCATGTTGAAGTGAGTTTTGGTATTCTTCTCTCATTTTTTTAACTTTGTTGTGAGCATCACTAATGATTTGAAAATAACCTAGTTCTTTAACTACTGGCCAAAAGTATTTATAATCATTCTCACAGAGTTCAAATTCATCAATATTAGCTTCATGACCTTTTGTCTTACATAATTCCATAAATAGTTGCATTGCCAATTTTCCTAGATCATAATCATGATCCAGACATTTATGACAGAGACCTAAAAACAAATCTCTATTATATCTTGGATAATCACCTAGATCATATTTAGCAATAATCAATCTGGTCATTAAATATTCTTTTAATCCATTTACTAGGAATGAATAATCTGTTGATAAATGTAACAATATTGTAAAAGTCTTTTGAATGCTTTCATAATTAGTATTTGAGAACAAATTGTATTGTACTTTTTCTACAATCAGGTCCTTATTTTTACATAGAGAAATAGCTTCCAAATAATAATCAGGATTGCATCCTTCTGATTGGAAATTCAATCCAGTAAATGTACTACATATTGTTACAATTATTTCTTCATACTTTTCAGTATTTGGACTAATTTCTCTCAAAAACTGAAGAGCCTTTCCCCTACCATTTGAAAATAATTTTTTGAACGTATTTTTTTTCATCTAACCCTCCTATATAAGACTTTATATATCATATAAACCCTACTTATCGCTTAATGTCAAGGTAGTTGTCGCATATTTTTAATTTTTTTAAGAAGATTTTGTTTCTTCTTTTTCCAAAATTGATGATTTTTCTGGGTTTAACCAAACTATGTTTTCCACACTCCAATTTCTTATGTTTCTCGACCATCTTTCTGGGTGTTTAAGTTGTGCTTGTTCATAGACTTTAATTCGCTTTTTTAATATTTTATTAGATAAACCGGAATGCCTTTGATGTGGAGTTAAATATTTTATCCCACTATGAAGATGTTCATAGTTATACCAGTTTATAAACTGTAATGACCAAGTTCTTGCTTGTTTAATAGTCTCAAAGCCCTTATCTGGGTAACCTGGACAATATTTGAATGTTTTAAATATAGACTCCGCATAAGGATTATCATTACTTACTCTAGGTCTACTATTTGATGGAGTAATACCTAGTTGATAAAGGGTCTCTAAAAGAGTGGCTCCTTTCATCGGACTTCCATTGTCAGAATGAAGCACTAAAGGTTTTTTATGTAAAAGTATATTTTCTGCTAATACTGCTCTTTTAACTAGTTCACTAGCGTGTTGAGCAGATTGTTCAGACCATATTTCCCATCCTACTACTTTTCTACTAAATAAATCTAGGATCAAATATAAATAATAATATATCCCTTTTATTGGTCCTTTTAGATAAGTAATATCCCACATCCATACTTGATTAGGACCTGTGGCATAATGTGTTGATATAGGTCTATTTTGGGGCTTTTTAGTATTTCCTCTATGTTTTAGTTGTTTTTCTTCTCTTAAGATTCTATATATTGTTGATTCAGATGCTAAATATATTCCTTTATCAGCTAGGAGTGGCACAATTTCATTAGGAGATAAGTTTTTATATTCAGGCTGATTTACGACTTTTAAAATTTCTTCTCGTTCTTTTTTAGTTAATCTATTTTTGGGTACTTTTTTTTACTAATTGGTCTTTGATCTTCATTTGGTGATGAATCACTTCTCCATCGTTGAAGTGTTCGTAAACTAATTCCTATTTCTTCACATGCTTTTTCTTGTCTTGCTCCATTATCTACAGCTTCTCTTATCAGTGATATTGCTTTTTTGCGATCTGTGGCACTGATTAATCTTCCTCGTCTTCCCCCAAATCGCACTTGCCTTTTTTCTAAGTACAAGAAGGGCTGCTGCTTCTGCAAGTGCTGATTCTTTTCTTTGTAGTTCTTTATTTAATTTCTTAAGTTCTTGATTTTTTTCTCTTAACTGCTTTTGTAGATCTGTTGCTTGTTTAGCTACACCACCATTAGCCTGCATACATGCATCTCGCCATTCTTTAACTTGATTAACATATAGTCCTTTATTTCTACAATACTTAGATAATTCTACTTCACTTAATGTTGCAGTTTCTAAGACAATATGAAACTTATCTTGTGTACTCCATTCTTCTGATTTTAAAGGTTGTTCGTTAACAGGGATTCCATTTTCTTTCGCTTTCTTTTTCCAAGTAAAAAGTGTTATTTCTGGTATTCCTGATTCTCTTGATAATTCTTTGACTGATTCATTATGTGGTGGCATCATTCTTTGTATTAATGATAACTTATAATCCTTTGAGTATCTTGCCATAAAGTTGTTCTCCTTACTAAGTTATTAAATTTTATTTCAAGACAACTAGTTGTCTTGAAATAACTTACTATGTCTACTATACTATTTTTAGAGCTCCATGACAACTATTCTAACACAGAGGGTTATCTTTATGGTGTTGCTATTATATAATTTTCGATATAAAACAAACAATTCAAATATATGGATTATGATATATTCTTCATAAAAGCATTTTCGTAATCTCTATTGTGAATTTTCATTCTTAAACTCTCGAATCCTTCTGTAGAATGTACTACGAGATTTCAAGCCAAGAATCTCTTTCCCTTCTTTTTCGGTAATATCTTTTGATTTCATTCTTTCTATTACTTCTTCTAGTTTCGGAAGAGGTACATTAATTTTTTTTCTACCTCTATATACATGATTTCTCTTACTTTGTTGTATACCTTCACGTTGAAGGTTCTTCATTTTATTGTATTCATTAGAATATAAAGTATATATCAATGAATACATTTCAAATCTATTAGTATCATTAATGTTGTAATTATCAGTAATTAAATAAGCAGCTTTTGTAATGATTTGTAAAAAATTAGCCAAGATTTTGAAATTATTTTTACCTATATCCTAAGGTGACATTGCTATTTTGATACATTGCATCGTATATGCATATTTTTTTACTATTTTATACAATACAAAAGAAACCATCAACATGATAATTATACATCTAAATCACCCAATCTATGGAGAGATTTTTTTTTTAGACAGTTGGAATCCTATTACCAAAGTTTGTCCAATCGACATTATACTGATGGTAATTCAAACAAAAAAAAACCAAACTCTATCTTTACGTAAAAAAGATAAAAATTTGGAGGGTGCTGAAAATCTAGTCTATTTTCAGATAACTAATATTAAATAAAAAAAGTTAGAAATGATTTAACTTCATTTTCTAACTTTTTTATTGTTTCTATTAAAGAATGAGATATATTCTATCCCATTAGTGTTACAATTCTTTTCAAGTTTACTGCGAATATTGTCATTGCTGATTGTATCTGCATACCTAAAAGGCCATGGGATTGACATCTTTTATATCCATGACTATTTTTCAATTCAGAATTTTTAGCTTCTATCTTATACCTTTCTTTTGCTAATTCTTTGAATTCTTTACTTTCTTGAAATTTTTCATGTTCTGCATGAACATTATCCTTCTTTAATGTAACTGTATAAGATCTACTATCTTGTCCTTCTTTATATCCACATTCTTCTTTAAATGGACACGTTTTACATTTTTCTACATCAAAATAATGCGTTTCTCGCAATGGAGTTCCTTCTATCTCATGTTTATTTTTACCATGTAGTGCAACTCTAACTCCCATATGACCTGCTTTACATACATATCTTTTCGCATCTTTATTATATTCAAAATCCTCACATTTTCTTTTATTTCCTTTAGATACTGTTTTACTCAATTTTGAAACTAATTTAAATTCATTTTTTTTCGCATATTCTATTAGTTCTTTTTCTGAATACGCTCCATCCCCTATAAAAGCATCAACTTCAATTCCATTTTCTTTTGATTTCACATATAATTCTCTTGCTTGCTTTCCATCGTGTTTATCTCCACTTGTCACAACTGCCGCTGTGATAATTCGTTCTGGCACCATCGCGATATGTGTTTTATATCCAAAGAATGATGTATCAGCTGATTTATGTCCTACTTTTGCATCCTTTTCTACCATTGAATTTATTTCTTCAATATTATCATTTACTATTTCTTCTAATAAGTTTGTTTTTAATCTAATATTTTCTCTGATTAGTAAATTTTCATCATTTCTAATTAATTCAACTAATTCATTACAGTATTTTATATGATCGTCTATATTCTTTGATATTGGCTTTTCAGGCATCTTATCTTTATAACTTTCATCAGTCTTATATACTACTTTTCGTAAATTTTTTGATTTCTCTTCTAAGATTTCAAGTGGTGATTTATAATTAAACATACTATTTGTATGTGTTGAGTCTACTATTATTTGTTTTGATTTTATTAATCCTAAGTTTAGTGCTAGCTCTACTGTTTTTGAAATTAGTTTATCTAATAATTCTCCATCTTTTAATCGTAACTTTCTAAACTTTGTTAAACTTGTTGGATGGATAATATCTGTTTCTTCTGGAGCTATTTCTAAAAAATACTTATATGCCATATTTAATTGTGCTTGCTCAACTAAATCTCGGTCAGACATTGGATACATTACTTTTAATAATAATAATTTAAACATAAAAATAGGACATTTCGCTGTCGCTCCATTATCCTTTGTATATTTATCTTTTAATTCTTCATAAACAAATTCAAAATCCACTAATTCTTTAAATTTTCTTAATATATGATTCTTTGGAACCACAATATCATACAACTTACTGTATGGACTTAAGACAAGTTCTTTATTAGGTAGCATACTATCACCAATTTCAAATTATTTTCTACCTTCATTATATCATTTTTCACTTTCTTTTCGTTGTATTTATATGAAAAAAGGAAGAATAATTAATATACTCTTCCCAATTCATAATTTGATGAGACTTTTTCAGCAGCCTCAAAATTTGGGCTTTTTATTTTAGCCAAAAACTAAATACTGCTATATAACAAAATAAAAGTCACTATAGTGAATATATCACTGTTAACAATTTAATATACTGAATTTAGGTTGTATATATAAAACTGCTTTTGCATCAACTTATTTTAACTAAGATGACAAAATTTTCTTTACAGTGTTGTTATATTTATATATATCTTATTTTATTCATACCTTAACCATGATTCATAAACAAACCCATAGCTATCAACATTAATTACATAAATATTTTCACCTAATAGCAATTCATGTACTAAACTTTTGTTCCCATTACTATATGTTGAATTTATTTTTACTTTACAATATAGACCATCCTCGTGTGCACTGAAAAATAAAACATCATCGTAAGTATATAAAGTACTCTCTTTAATCAACTGATTGTTCTTATCATATTCATAAACTTCAATACTAGAATATGAAAACTTATAATTTATGTGTACTTTATAGGTTACATCAACACTATTCACAGTAAAAAAGTTATTATAATCATCTTCATATTCACCACTATAAGTATATATTGGAGGATTTTTTAAATCGACGATATCAACCATCTCAATTCCCTCAGAAGTTATCAGTCCTATCTCAAGATCATTTATAATTTTCAATTCATTTATATATACATAAATATCATAAACTTCTGCTCGATATATATCTTCTAGAATGAATTCTACATCGTATTCAAGATTTGTTCTATTAGCCACATCATCAGCTATAAATAATTTAACACCCCATTTTTCATATAAATCATTGATGTTATTGTAATCTTCCCCAGTATAACTAACAAAAATACCTAGTAAACTGCTATGAACTTTTGAATCGATAACTTTTATTTTATAAAATTCATTTGTATTTGGATCGTATCTTATTCGAACTTTATCATCGACTTTTAGGTCTACATAATTTATTATATTATCTCTGTTGTCAAGTATCTCAACGTCTGATGTATGCACACTAAAGACAGGCAATTCTAGATCAGTTAAAGTAGTACTAAAGTATACTTTACCATTTTCATTATCAACTTCTTTAATATACGCATACTCTGTTTGAATTGCTGGAACATACTCCTCATTCCTTTTTGAATTTATATAACCAACAATTGGAATACTTATTGCTAATATACTAATTACTATAGAAACCCAACGGTACCTAGCTTTCTTCTTATTAGATATAGCTTGTTCTATCGCAATAGATTTTACAGAATCATTATCGATTAAATCATTGATACTACAATCTAACAACGTAGCTAATCTTTCTATACTTTTTATATCTGGGATTGTTTTTCCTTGCTCCCATCTTGAAACACATTGTCTAGTAACGTATAATCCATCAGCAATTTCTTGTTGAGTCATTCCTTTAATGTCTCTTAATCTTCTAATGTTTTCATTAATTGTATTCATCTTGTATCACCCCTACCTACTATTTTACATATAAGCATTAACAAATCAAGCAATTCAAAAGCAACAGTATGTTTACATGATAAAATTGCCAATTATAGCACTTTTTATTGAACACCCTGCTTTTTTTTACGTTACACTATTTAAGAATAGTTTTCTCTAATGTATTTATGTTATTCCAAAACTTCAAGAGTCCCTCTTTCTCATAATCATCTTTAGTAAGTATTCTTGGATCAGAATTATAATAATCAATTACTACATTAGCAATTCTTTTTATTTCACTAACATAATTGCTTTTACTTAGAGTAACAGATACCTTATTTTCAGCTGTAAAATAACATTATTTTCTATGTGTTCCACATTGATATCAATTTTCAAAAATCTATTAATACAACTCAGTAAACTGATTAGCATAAGGAAAAAATACTATTTAATCTAAAAATTATATTATCAATTATATTATTTTATAAATATTTCTAATAATAATAGAGTATTTATTTTAAGCTGTTAATCAATATGATAAAATATAAATAAAAAAGGAGAATACGATGAATATTATCTTAGCGAGTAATTCCCCTAGAAGAAGAGAATTACTACAGTATATCACAAATGATTTTACTGTAGTTGTTAGTCATGTAGATGAGACCTATGATAAAAATTTACTACCACAAGAAATTGTATTGTATCTATCAAAACTAAAAGCCCAAGCGGTTAGTCAGAATCATCCTCAAGATTTAATCATCGGTTGTGATACCATTGTTTGTTTAGAGGATAAAATTTTAGAAAAACCAGTAAATGAAGACGATGCTTATAAAATGTTGAAACGATTATCAGGTAAGACTCATCAGGTAATCACTGGTGTAACACTTATACACAGTACTGAGATTGAGAGTTTTTATACATCAACCGATGTTGCTTTCTATGATTTAAATGATGAAGAAATAAACGATTATATAAAAACAAAAGAACCTTTTGATAAAGCAGGGGCTTATGGGATACAGGGATATGCATCTAAGTTTGTTAAAGAGATAAAAGGGGATTATTTTACAGTTGTTGGTTTACCTGTTGGTACATTATATCAAAGATTAAAAAAAATTACCTAAAAGGTAATTTTTTTATTATATACTATTTAATAAATCTGTAAGTTCATCTTCAGAATATTGATACTTTTCATTACAGAAATGACATACAACCTCAGCTGATTTATCTTCATCAATAATTTGTTTTAACTCATCTTTACCTAAACTTACTAAACCAGAAGCAAATCTTTCTTTACTACAATGACAAACAAAATGAATATCTAATGAAGAAAGTATTGTATAAGGTTCATCCTTACATATTTCCTTAACAATATCTTCAGGAGTATACCCTTCATTAATCATTTCAGAAACAGATTTTATTGATGCGATTGTTTTTTCTAATTGGGAAATTGTTTCTTCAGTAGCATCAGGCATTACCTGAATAATAAATCCACCAGCAGCCAAAACAGAGTTATCCGTTTCAACTAAAACCCCACACCCAACAGAAGACGGTGTTTGTTCTGACTTCGCAAAATAATACGTAAAATCTTGTCCCAATTCACCACTTATAATATCAACCGATGAAACAAAAAAATCTTTCATCCCCAAGTCCTTGATTACTTGAATTTCACCTTTTGTTCCTACTGCTTGACTTACATTTAATTTTCCATTTGGATATTGAAAATGAACTTCAGGATTACTAACATACCCTTTAACTTCACCTCTAGCATTCGCATCAACTAATATTTCCCCAATGGGTCCATCGCCCTTAACTTTTATCGTAAGACTTTCTTTTCCTTTTAACATCGCTCCCATCATTGAACCTACCACTAGAGTTCTTCCTAAAGCAGCTGATGCAGTTGGCCAGGTTTGATGTCTTCTTTGTGCTTCTTGTACTGTATAAGTCGCATTAACCGCAAAGATTCTTACTTTTTCATCAAATGAAGTGGCTCTTACTAAATAATCTCTCATATTGACTCCTTTAATATTATTCTCGCTATTATTTTATCATATTTTCAAAAAAAATTACAAAAAAGAAAGAAAATCCCTTAAGTTATCCTTAAGGGATTAATCATTAAAAGTCTACTTTATCATCCTTCTTAGGTTCTTCTTCTTTTTCAACTTTTTCTTTTTCTGCTTTTTCTTTTTCTGCTTTTTTAATTTCTTCTAATTCTTTTTTATCTTGGGCTTTCTTTTCATCCCACCACTTTACTTTACCAGTTTCAACTAATTCTTCGATATCTTCTCTTGTTAATGTTTCCATTTCGATTAATTGATTTGCGATAAGATCTAATAATTCACGATTTTCTTTAATCGCAACTTGCGCACGTTCGTAACATTCATCAATAATACGACGTACTTCTTTATCAATCTCTAAAGCAATCTGACCTGAGAAGTTTCTATCTTTCATATAGTCTCTACCTAAGAAAACATTTCCTGAACGTTGTTCGTACTGAACAGGTCCTAAACTAGACATACCGAATTCAGTAACCATCGCACGAGCAATTTTAGTTGCTTTCTCAAAGTCGTTATGAGCTCCTGTTGTGATTTCACTAAAGACAATCTCTTCAGCAACACGACCACCTAAAAGACCTGTAATTTGATCTAATAAGTCTTGTTTTGTTTGAACAAATTTTTCTTCTTCAGGAAGCATTAAATTATATCCGCCTGCTTGTCCACGAGGAATAATCGTTACTTTATGTACAATTTCCGCATTATCTAACTTAAGGCCAATAACTGCATGACCTGCTTCATGGAATGCGACAATTTCTTTATCTCTTTTAGAGTATTTACGACTCTTTTTCGCTGGTCCCATTAATACTCTATCCATCGCTTCATCAATATCTTGCATTTCAATAACCTTACGATTATATCTTGCTGCTAGTAACGCTGACTCATTTAATAAGTTCTCTAAATCAGCACCACTAAATCCTGGTGTTCGTTTAGCAACTTCTGATAATTGCACTGTTGGTGCGAATTTTTTATTTCTTGAATGAACTTTTAAGATTTCTTCGCGTCCTTTAACATCTGGATTTGTTACCATAATTTGACGGTCAAAACGACCTGGACGTAATAAAGCTGGGTCTAAAACATCCGGACGGTTTGTCGCAGCCATAACGATAACGCCAGTATTAGAACCAAATCCATCCATCTCAGCAAGTAACTGATTAAGTGTTTGTTCACGCTCATCATGTCCACCACCTAATCCAGCACCTCTTTGACGACCAACTGCATCAATCTCATCTATAAAGATTATACATGGGGCATTTTGTTTAGCTGTTTTGAACATGTCACGTACACGGCTTGCACCAACCCCAACAAACATTTCAACAAAGTCAGAACCTGAAATCGAATAAAATGGCACATTCGCTTCTCCTGCACTTGCTCTTGCTAATAATGTTTTACCTGTCCCTGGAGGCCCTGATAATAAGACACCTTTTGGAATTCTAGCACCAAGTTCATTATATTTTTTCGGATTTTTAAGAAAATCAATAATTTCAACCAATTCTTCTTTTTCTTCTTCTTGACCAGCAACATCTTTAAATGTTACTTCTTTTGATTTATTTAATTTAGCGCGAGATCTCGCAAAATCAAATGCTTTATTATTACCTCCAGCATTTTTAAAGAAAATAAATGCAAATATACCAATTAATAAAATTGGGAATAAGAATGATAATATCGTGAAGAATCCACCATAAGATTTCGCTGGTTGGACTTCCATACTAATATTCTTATCTAATGCTGCTTGTTCAATATGTTCTAAAGCATATGGACCATATAGTTTTGCTTCATAAACAATATTTTTATCTGTAGTTTTCATACGGAGATAGTGAATATTACTATTATAATCACCTGTTTGCGGTGAAAAGGTTATCTCAGTAATTTTTATTTCATTCGTTTCATTATTTTCTATTAATGATATAACTTCATTATAATTTTTTTCTTGTACTGTTCCATGGTCCCTCATTATATAAACAATGATGAGAAAAACCACTGAAATGGCAAGGAAATAAACTAAATAGCCACTCCAGCCATTATTTGGTTTTTTCTTAATTGCGTTTGCCATTTTTAAACCTCCTTACTTTGAATACACTTCTTCTTTTAAGACTCCTATATATGGTAAATTTCTATAATATTCATCATAATCTAAACCATATCCAACCACAAATTCCTTAGGGATTACAAACCCTACATAATCTGGTTCAAGTGTGACTAAACGTCCTTCTGGTTTATCTAATAATGTTACTATTTTTACGCTATTAGCACCTTTAACAGTTAACATTTCTATAACTTTCTTCAATGTTTTACCAGTATCAACTATATCTTCAGCGATTAGAATATCGCATCCATTAATTGAAGCATCTAAATCTTTATTGACCCGTACATGTCCTGTTGATGAGGTTCCTCCATGATAACTAGAAACAGACATATAATCAAGTCGCATTGGAATTGAAATATGTTTAGCTAGGTCACTAATAAAAGGAACACATCCTTTCAATAAACCAATGACTACAAGGTTTTTACCTTTATAATCACGAGAAATAATCCCACCTAATTCCTTGCATTTATCCGCAATCGCTTCTTGACTGACTAATACTTTTTTTATATCTTGATGCATTATTTACCTCCATCAATTTAAAACTTCAATTAATATCATTTCATCACATGGAGTATATTGATTGAAGTTATATTTTTGTATTCCAATCACCCATAATATATTTCCGTCCTTGTCCACTAATAAAGGCCAAGTTTTACGTAAATTAATTGGAATTTTCGCATCTATAAATAATCGATTTACCTTTTTTCTACCTATTTTAGTCTTAATAAAATCGCCTTGTTTTCTTGTTCTTACAACAAATGGCCATATAATCCTATTATAACATAAAATTAACGATTTGTTATTGATTTTTGCTTTTTCTTCAAGTTTTTTAACACGAAGTTTCATCCCATTTGGGAGTTCGTAATCTTTAAATTCATCAATTACAAGTTCATATTCTTCGTATTCTCTTTGTCCAACTTCAAATATTAACTTATCATATTCTTTTACACAATATAAATTTTTACCTAAATCAAAGGTTACATTTGGTTTATTATTATTTATTATATTTAATAAATTTTTCACCTTTTCATAAGTTAAATAAAAAGGATCTTGATACACTTCATTAACAACTGCTAATAATATCACACGAATTAATGCTATATGAGTATTTCTTAATTTATTAAGGTCTAGTATTATTCTATCTTTTTCAGAAGAAATTATCATTTCTTTCATTAATATTTTCGCATTTTGTTTTAAAAAATCATCAACTTCAGATAGTTGGTCATGAAATTGCATAATTTTATGATTAAAATCAGGCTGTATTTCTTTAAAAAGTGGAATAATTCGGTTTCTAATATGATTTCTAGTATATTTATTAGTTAAATTTGATGAATCAATCGCATATGGAACCTGATTAGTTTCACAATAATCTATAATTTCACTCTTTTTTACATCAAGAAATGGTCGAACAACAGTGATATTTTTTTCTATTTCAAAACAATTTTTCATTCCCAAATAACCATTAATATGACTTCCTCTAGTTATCTTAAATAAAATCGTTTCAATCTGGTCATCCTCATGATGTGCTAAAACAATTTTATTAGCATTCAATTTCTTTGTCAAATCCACAAAAAAATTATACCGATAATTTCTAGCTTCTTCATGAAAATTATTACTTCCACTTTTCCTAAAATGACCTACATAAAAAGGAATATGATGTTTATCACAATAATCACGAATCATTAATTCTTCTTTTTGATTCTCTTCTTTTCTTGTATGATGATTTATATGGGCAACAAAGAGACTTAAATTATATTTACTTTGTATAGATATTAAAAAATGAAGTAATCCCATTGAATCAGGTCCTCCAGAGACACCTACTATTAAACAATCATTTAAACCAATACAATTATCTTCTTTTATCATTTGTTCATTAAGCATTCTATCACCATATTTGTATTTCATATAGTTATTATAAGACTATATTTAAAAAAGTCAAGAAATCCTTGACTTTATTATTATTCTTTTTATCTAGAAATATATGTTAAACTTAAGCACTTATTTTATTTTTGCTTGGGTTTACCTTAATCACAATCGCTGTCATATCGTCTATTATTTTTCCACCAAACTCTGTAATTGCTGCTCTAATGATATCATGTGCCATTTGTATTGAAGAGGTTCTTATCATCTGAGCGATAATTTTTTCAAATTTATTTATATTATTAAAACGTTCAACCACGCCATCACTTACAACAACGACAATATCATTCGGTTCTAAATCAAAGGTTATTTTATCAACTTCTTTAGATATACCCATCGGTAAATTATCATTATTAATACATATCACTTTATTTCCTCTAATAATAAAACTTGGAGCACTTCCAATTTTATAAAAATCAATTGTTCCTGAACTTTTATTAATCGTTATATAATCTAGCGTCGAGAAACGCTCATTATATTCTTTTAATGACAATAATGTATTGATAATAGATACAGCTGTATGATCATCTGCTCCTGTTGTCAACATTTTATTTAATAATTCTAAAGTGCTTTTACTTTCAATATAAGCAGAATACCCATTTCCCATCCCATCACTTAAAGCAATAACTGTATTACCATTATGCATATCACTTTTCAAAAAATTATCTCCTGATATCCTAGAACCATCTTTACCAATATAACTTGTACCAAATTCTAAATCAAAAATTTGTTTAGATATAATTTTAATCTTTTCTGTACTCTTGCCTTTCTTCGTGGTCACTAACTCAACTTCTTCTTTTAATAAATCATTTATTAAGTTACAAATTACATGATCATATCTTTCTTCATAATCCTTTATCCCCAAATCAATATCTACATTTTTCTTTTTAATACTATTTACTTTTAAATAAGAAATATTCATACCTAATTTATTCATTTTATCACGCATCTTTTCAATTTTTATGGTTTCACTCTCATAATCCGTATTCACTTCTATCGCATAATCCTGTAATATACGTGATAGTCCTTCTAATTGTGATTGAAATACCATATTACTATTACTTTGCTTAATATTGCCTAGTAAATATTCTTGATTTAGTTCTATTGCGGTATTGATTATATCAAAGGCATTCAAACAAAACATACCAAATAAATCTAAGAAACGTTTTTTATCTGTACTTAAGATATTTTCCCCTTCTTTTAACAATTGATTAAAATAGTTATAAGTTTTAATATGATTGGTATTCAAACACAATTCTTTTTTTAAACAATTTTTACAATGCTTGTCTATCATCTCATCAATCGCTTCATCAATTTTAACTAATTCATTATTTGTTTCTAGTGATTTATTCGCAAATGCATTAAATAATTCCGCAAAATTTAATAATCTTTGCGAAACATCTTCGCGAAAATTTTCTACATATATTTGGTAATACTTAGATTCTTCATACTTAGGTATTAATAGGTTTGCAAATTTATGATTAAAATAAAAACTAGTAATATAAAAAATTGTTGTTGAAACTGCTACACTAATAAATAGATACAAAATATCCCCGGATAGATAACCAAAGTAATACATAAGAGGCGATATAATATAAAAGGTGAATGTTTTAAGATAAATATTATTATGAGGTAGTAAAGCAGAAATTAATCCTAGAAAAGGAATGATTTCAATCCCTGTTATATTTAATTTAGAATAAGATAAAATAAAATAAATAATTAAAGAATAACCTACTGTATTTGCTTTAGATGTCGTTAATCCTAATAACATAATTAATAATAAGGTAAAAATAAAACCAATATTTAGAAACTCTAAGCTAAAAGTAAATAAACCAAGAGATAGATTTAATGCTATCGTTAGAACACCTATTATTTCTTCTTTGAAAAAGAAATCTTTTTTATGTTGGTTTATTTCTATTGCTTTATCATAAATCGTAAAAAATATAAAATTAAATAATATAATAAATACACAATAGATTATATTTAATTCAATAAAATTAAAGATAGTATTAATACAATAAGACATGAGTGAAACTAAAGTTAGAATGAAAAAGTTTAAGGCTTTTTTATTCTCCTTATGAATTAATAAACTTAAAGGGACTAAAGCTGAAATAACCGATAATGAAAGTTCTAGATCAATCAAAAGGGATACACTACTAATCGCAATCATTGAGTAATAAGCTAATTTCTTATATAATTGAAGCATAGAACATAAAAGGGGCAGCAAAAAAACTGCTCCTAATTTATAATTAATTGACAATGCTAAAATCGAAAAAACAAATGACAAACATACTTTTTTCAACATATCTTTTGATACTATCTCTCTTTTTTCATTTGTCATTTCTTTATTCATCTTTTCATTTAGTGCTAATAGTGTTTGACTCATATAAATCTCTCCCTATTTATTCTGTGATTTTTATTATAAATAATCAAGGTCTATTAATCTGTTGAAATATGGGAGAAATAAATTTTTTTATTTTAACGTGCTTTTTGCCGCAGAAAATATTCTAATTATTACCATATATATAAGATAATTGCTCACTAACAATCAGATAAGTCGCATAAAATAGTAATAAATAGATTAGCATGAAAAAGAATATCCATGTTTTTTTAAGTCTTATTTTTAATTTTATTAGCTTTTTTCGTTTTAATTTGTCTAACGATTTTTCTCTTAACACGTTTAACACAACCTATTATTTTCTTTGACAACCACTCATATATACAAAATAAGAATTCATAAGTATCAACAAAAGGTTTAATAAATAAATATGTAAGAACTTTTAGTACTTTATTTATTATCCTATAAAAAAGTTTTCTTAATGGATATATATTATTCTCATAATAACTTTGTGAATAAGTATAATATATTAAAAAACCTAATCCAAAAAAGATAAAACAATATAACGGAATAATTCCATTATTAATTTTATATATGACTTGAAAAATAATAAATCCTTGACAGACAAAAAAGAGAATATCACAAAAATACTTAACAACTTTTTTTAGATAGATAAAGATAAAATAGTAAAGCAAATCATAGGTTACCCCTAAATAAATCCCGATAAAAAATGAATATAGTAATAATTCAAATTGAGTTTTCAGAATCATTATTTAAATAATTTACTGAAGAAACTTTTGGGGGCATCTATTGTATCTTGATGGTCATAATATTCGATTTTTGTTACATAACCAGAAATTAATATTTCGCCTTTATCAACACTAAAATTGATCATTTCTAAATCTTGTCCACTAATTGTCATATATCCCAATATTGTCTCTAAAACAAATTCTTCACTATTTAAACTTTCTATTTTTTTTACCCCCGTCGTCTCTAATGACTTACGGTCTCTTATCATCATATGATGATTATTAATATTATTATTTGTCTGATTATTATTTTTATTAAATATTTCAGTTTGATTCATTAAAAATCCCCCTTTATTTAAACTATCATTAAATTATATTAATATTTAATAAAAATTATGATAACGTTATGTACTATTTTCTTTTTTATATAAGACCAATTAAAAACATTTATTTACCCAGAAATTATAATAAAACGATTAAATTGTTCATTTAAACTTTATTGAGTTCTATAAAATAGAGTACTATAATTAAGGTAAAATTAGGATATGAGGGATAATAAAATGAAAAATACAGTAGATAATGAACTCTATCTATTAAATAATGATTACGTTTATATTTATGATTATAATATATTAACTTATCAATCATATTTAAAAATGGATAAATCTCGTAAATTAATTTATTATCAAAATAATACACTAAATATATTAGGTCTTGAGAATATTAATAACTCAACATATATTAAAACGTATGACCTTAATTAAAAAACATTAAAGGGAAATCAATGGATTTCCCTTTATCAATTATATTTATTATATTCTATTAGCTACTTTTATGATATTTTTAGACTAGTAATCATAAATCCCCAGACTTCTGATTGACCTTGTAAAGACATTTTATCTAATTCATTACAATTAATAGCTTCTTTAATTAAATACGTTAACGCTTCATCAACATTTCTTACTCCATATATATATAGTTTAACATCAGTAATATTATATTTAAGTAACACTTCTTTATCCTTATGTTTAACACAAATTTTATGTTCTAACATCGATACTTTATGAGCAATTCTATCTATAAATGGAAAAATGAAATAAAGACCTGGTTCTAATAATTTGTCATAAACACCTAATCTTTCAACAACATAGACATAATCTTGTGGAACAATTTTCATTCCTATCATACTAATTAAAAAAATGAAAATTATTAAAAAAATAATTACATAAACAAATGGCTCCATGAACCCTCCCAATTAATATTTAATTAATAGTCCTTCACTTATTGAATGTTTCAGACTAGGAATACCCTCTAAATTTTTTCTTCTTTAACGATTTCATACATATGTTGAGCATCATCTTTTTTAGTTGATTCTAGGATTTGTAAAACTCTGATGGTCACTAATTTATTTCCAAATCCGATTGTGATTAAATCTCCAACTTTAACTTCTGAACTTGGTTTTGCTATCTTATCATTAATTTGAATCCTATCTTTTTCAGCTACTTCTTTCGCTATTGTTCTTCGCTTGATTAAGCGTGATACTTTTAAAAATTTATCTACTCTCATAATTTCTCCTTAAGTTAATATTTTGTCATAACAATTAAACACATCTTTTAAATCTCTTAAATTAATTTCCCCAATAAATGTATACCCTAAATGGTTAAATAAAGTATTCATTCTACTATTTTTTGAATTGGTATCGACCTTTATATAATTAATATTTTTATTTTTCGCAAAATGTTCCACAAACTCGATTAATTTAGTAGCAATCTTTTGTCTTTGATAGCTTCTTTTAACCGCGAATCGATGGATTACAATTGCGCAACTCTCTTTTGTCCAGGATAATGATTGATAAGCTGAATCTTCCTTTTTATTAATACAGATAAATCCTGCAACCTCATTATTTAATTCAAACACATATAAGTTTACATTTTTAATATCCTCCTCAAAATGTTTTCTCGTTGGATATGTATCACTCCATTGATAATTATCTTGTTTCTGTAAATCTTCAATCGTTTCATTTACTATCATAAGGATTTGATCTAAATCTTCATTACGTGCTATTCTAATCATTCAACCATTACTCCTAACTTTTTAATAAATTTATTTAATGCTTTACGTGTTTTAAATTGATGGCATTGTCCTTTAAATTCATTTTCTATTAATGGAAAAATTAATTTTTTCTTTTTCTTAGGATAATCCCATAAAATATATTTTACGAATTCAAAATCAATTTTTTCATCACAACCTTGTTTCATACTAGGTCTTGTTTTATTTTTATACTTAAAATATCTTTTTATTGCACCATAGAGACAAACCATACGATTATAGTTAAGAAAAATAATTGTATCAGCATTTACTATTCTTGTTTTTAAAGAATCACCATAATTATGATTGCCATCAATAATGTATTGTTTTTTTTGTAACCATTCTTCTAATTCAGTTAAATATACTAATTTATTACATATTTTCCAATTTTCTTCCCAAAAAATTATATCTAAGTGTAATACCTCAATATTGAAGGTTTTTCCTAAACGATTAGCTAAGGTACTCTTACCAGAACCACTAGAACCTAAAATAAGAATTTTATTCATTCTACCACCTACGTTTTTTCACTTGCATTATCACTATACAATATATGATAAGTTATAAAATATAGAGAAGTCTATTCCACCTATATCAATATTTTAATACAAGTTTGATAATTTTTCTACTATTTTAAAAATAGTTTACATATTTATTTCAATGTAAACATTTTCATGATATAATAATCTTACAGAGTAAATAAAAAGCGTTAAGTGCTATAGGATGGGATGTTGCCTATAGACGAAAGGATTATCCTACGGTTTTTTATTGCGTCCGCTGTAAAAATATATATTGTATATGTTTTTGTTGTGGACTTCTGTTTATTTTAAATACGGAGGTCTTTTTTATGTCTAAAAACAAAAACCAGGTTTTTTTATACGCCTTTACCGCTGTGCTTGGAAGCATTGCTGGCGTATTAAAAATTGTTAGTATTGAATCACCCTTATATCGCTTGACTGTATATGATATTCCAATTATGATTGCAGGTTTTACAATCGGTCCTCTATACGGAGGGATTGTAGGTTTAATAGCGGATATCTTTCAGATGTTATTAAAAGGTTATCCACCTTCACTAATGACTTTATCTAGTATAATGTGGGGGGTCATACCAGGATTATTCTATTATATTAAAAGATATTTAAAAAGCAACACAAGTAAAGTCATTGTTGCAGTCATTCTTATTATTTTGACTAGTGCTACCGCATTTGGTATTAATACCTTACAACTTTATCTGTGGTATGGATCCGGTTCTTTTATCCAACTACCGGGTCGAATCATCACAGCAATTATTAAATTACCAATTGAAGCATTTGTTTGTATTCCTACCTATTATGTGTATCAAAATATGATACGAAATAGCCAATATAATGCAATTGAATATGATCTTTAACAAAAAAAACTGTTAAACATTTTGTTTAACAGTTTTTACATTTAATTATTTTTCTTCTTTTTCAATCTTTTCTAAATTATCTAAACTATCTTTTTTTGCAACTTCAGAAACACCTGCGATAAGTCCAGCTAGGTTCTGAAATTCAGAAGGAACAATAATTTTTGTAGCTTTTCCATCAGCTGCTTTTATAAAGGCTTCATAAGCTTTTAAAGTTAACACTTGTTCAGTTGGTTTTGATAAGTTTAACTTCATTAAACCTTGTGCAGTTGCTGCTTGTACTTGAAGGATAGCTTCTGCTTCCCCTTCTGCACGACGAATTTTTGCTTCTTTTTCAGCTTCAGCTGATAATATAAGTGATTCTTTATTTGCTTCAGCACGTAAGATTTGAGAACGTTTTTCCCCTTCAGCTATTTTAATTGCTGCTTCTCTTTGTCCATCAGCATTTAAGATAACTGCACGTCTTTCACGTTCAGCACGCATTTGTTTTTCCATTGCTTCTTGAATATCACGTGGTGGTAAGATGTTTTTAACTTCAACACGGTTAATTTTAATTCCCCATGGGTCAGTTGCTTCATCTAATATAACACGCATTTTTGTGTTGATAACATCACGAGAAGTTAATGTTTCATCTAATTCTAATTCACCAATGATATTACGCAATGTTGTTGCTGTTAGATTTTCAATCGCTACGATAGGTGATGAAACACCATAAGCGTATAATTTAGGGTCTGTGATTTGAAAATACACGACTGTATCAATTTGCATTGTTACATTATCACGTGTAATAACTGGTTGTGGTTTAAAGTCAATTACTTGTTCTTTTAATAAGATTCTTTGTGCGACTCTATCTAGCAAAGGAAATTTCCAATGCAAACCATCATGCCAAGTTGTTCTATAAGAACCGAATCTTTCAACGACATAAGCATAAGATTGTGGCACTATTCTAAATGAAAATACTGCTAATACTGCTATTAAAGCAATTACAGCTAAAAAGAAATACAATAAAATTTCAATCATGATAATCCTCCTAAAAATAAATTTTAACTTATATACTTAGTATGTCTATTTTGTTTCTATTTTTCTAACGATTAATTTCACACCGCTTACTTCAATTATTTCTACAACTGAATTTTCTTCTATTATCTCATTATTTTCCGTTTTCGCTGTCCAATAATTACCATCTACTTTTACTTCTCCATATTTAAATTCTTCAATTGTTTTAGATACCATTACTTTTTTTCCAATTAAAGAATTTACATTGGTTTTTATCGTCGTAGCCTTAAATTTTTTAACAGCATAGTTTCTAATAGTAACCACCATTAACAACGAAACGCCTAAAAATACAGCAAATTGAATTGCATATGCTTCTCGAAATATTATCGATATAAACATCGTCGCAATTGCACCTAATGCAAACCATATTGTTATTAAATTAAATGTCATTGATTCAATAACTATTAGTAAAATAGCGATTAAGAACCAAATTAATGGGGCTAACCAATATTCCATTACATTCACCTCACATTCATCTTAATGTAATTATATGATGAAAATAATTATAAATCCATTAATTTGAATATTTGTATAAAAAAAGGCGATGCATACGTTATTTTTAATAAATATTCATTAATTTATATTAAACCTATATTATAAAAAATATTTTTCTAATAATTCTAGTGCTTTTTTATATTTTTTATTTTCTTTATATATCCGATACATATCATTTAATACAAGTAAGTGAGTAGTCTCTAAAAATTTATCCAAATTCGGTTCTATATACTTATCAAAATAAGTTTCTTTATCATCGGTATTCAAATAAAAATCTGATATTACCCTACAATTCTGATCATCAAACTTAATCGGTTGAACTGGTTCTAATTTTAAACTAATAATTAGTTTAATTAATTTTCCTTGTTCTGTTTCTTTTAAGTTTTCAGCTTTATTTATCACGTTATATGCTTTATCATAATTTCCTCTTAAATAATAGCCAACTGAAATTAAATAATAGTTATTTAATATAAGTTTATTTTTCTTTGTCTTAATACTATAGTCTAAAGATATTGATAATAAATTAAGACCATCATCATAATATTTATTTATTAAATTTATTAACCCATAACAACGATATATTCTTTCTAAAATTTCATAATTATGTGTATTAATAAAAACTTCTAATGCTTTATTTAAGTAATCTAACGCGTAAAGACACTTATTCATCTTTATATAGTTAAAAGCTATTTCAATGTAAATAATTGAATTATTTATGTTTGATTTATGCATATGTTCAATTGAAAGTAAATAATATTTATTAGCCTTATTATAATTATTATTTTTATTGTAATATATTCCTAAGTATTGTAATGTTAAAATCAAATATTTTGTAGGCAATATATCTAAATTATCTTCTACATCCTGACGAAGATAATTTGCTTCTTCAATATCATCCGCTAGAATCGCTAAAATAAATTCTAAAGCATAATTATAATGTGTATAAATGATATTCTTTTTAAATACGTTTTGGAATTTATTTATCAATAGGACATATTCATTATAATTAATAATTAAATCATCATCATTTTGATAAGTTAAGATATTTTCAAAATATGTTTCAAATAAAATATAGTCATTGTTTGAAACTTTATCAAAATTTAGTTTTAGTTTTTTCAAAAAAGCAACATAAATTTCTTGATCCTTTAGTGGTTCACCATGCTCAAGCCTCGACAATTGAGCTTGCGAACAAATATTATGACAAAAATTAATTTGTTTATAGTCTACAGCATTTACTGCATCACTATGAAAATATAAATTTCTGTAATAATGAATTATTAGTCCTAATTGCCTTTTTGTTCTATCATTTATTCTTTTCATATAATCATCCTTTGTTTTTTATTCATAAGAAAAGAGGAACTAGCATGCCTAATATACTGATATCGATTATATATGGTCTATCTATAGGCTTAGCCTTAAGTATTGATGCTTTCATGCTCAGTTTAGTTTATGGGATATTTTCCATTTACTTATGCCCTTAATTGATTACAAGTCTAATTGTAGGTCTTTTCCATTTACTTATGCCCTTAATTGGTTATTATTTAGCCTTTTTTGTTTTTACACAAATCAATTTAGCCACCTATTTAGAAGGAAAAATCAAAATGATTCCCTTTATAATTTTATGTATATTAGGGTTTATGATATTATTAAAAAAAGAGAATGACGATCAATTTAGTATAAGAAATCTTATCAATAAATGTATATTTGCTTTCTCAGTAAGTATTGATAGTTTTCTAGCTGGAATTGCATTTACAACAATTGATCATACTCATATATTAATAGTTGCATTCCTTTTCTCAATTGTCAGCTGTATTTTAACTTTTATTGGTCTTTCTATTGGTAAAAAAACAGCTCAAAAATTACTCAACGCTAGCTTAGATTATTACGCTGGTGTTCTTATGATTATACTAGCAATTATTTCTTTGTTTATCTAATTATACTTTGCTTGTAAAAAAAAGTAAACATTTACCATTGGTTTATTGTGCAAAATAACACAAGTGAGAGTGAAAAACACTCTCTTTAATTTATTCAAGTTAATTGTGTATTCAATACCCTGATTTAATAGTTAATTATTAAATTCACACCTATCAAGTAGATAGGTGTGTGTTCATTACTAGATATTATTTAATGGTAATATCTCCAGATGTGGTATTTATATTGATATTATTTGAACTATCTCCTACTCTTCCACTAACATGATGTTCATAATTTGATCCACTTACTAAATATTCAAACTTAATCTTAATATCACCTGATATAGAATCTGTTGCAAAATTAAATGATGCATCTTGATTGACATCTAATACTACATCACCTGATACACTATTAACCCTGATATCAAAGTTATCACTTATTTCATTTATTTCTAAATCACCTGAAGTTGATGATGCATTAAGATTTCCACTCAACGCATCTACTTCAATATCACCTGATATAGAATCTAAACTTATTTGAGAAGTAACTGTGTCAAGTGATATCTCACCTGAAGTGGTATGTATCGTGGTACCATTTGCCACTGTCATATTCTTAATATCAATATCACCTGAAATTGATTTAAACCTCGCTTTATTTAACGTTAAATTACTTGCTTCAACCTCTCCTGATACGCTACGGATGTTTAAATAATCTAATGTCATATCATGAAGTTTTACATCAGAAGATACTGTACTAATATAAAGATTACCTTCATATGTACTAGGTAAATAAACATCCATGTTTACATCTCCAAAAAATGAGATTCCAAAATTAAAGGATGTATTATTAACATTAAACTCAATTGTTTTATTAGATTTACTTGCATTTAATTTATAATCTACTTTACATAAAAAACAATTGATTTCTCCATAATACTTTACTTTGATTTCATTACTATCAACATAGATAAAATTGACATCAGCACTTGTTGATTTTATGTTTAATTGATCAACATCATCAATAGTAAATACTTTTTCTTCATCAATTTTAATCGTTTTATTAAAATCTACTCTATCAGATGCTCCGAAAGCTATAATAGCACCTATCCCTGAAAATATAAAGATACAAACTAAGGTTATAATAATTTTTTTAGTCATTTTTATTTTCTCCTATTCACAATAATACTTAAATTAAATTTAAAATACTTTATAGTAATTAGATAAAACCATTTAGATAAATAAACTGTCCCAATCGTCCATAATCCACCTAGAGAAGAAATTGCTAATCCAACAAAAATCCCTAGTATAGGGCTTGGAACATTATCAAAGAAGTTTGGAAAAAATGGTGCAATAATCACAAATAATCCACTTACAATAAACGCAACACCAGATACAAATAATGCAAATATCGTAGCTGCAACGGCAATGAAAGGTCCTAATATGAAAACTAAATTAAAGAAACCTAATCCTAATGAAGCAAATAATGCGCGAAAGAAATTTCCGACTGTAAACGATTCTTCAACTCTAGTAATCATATAATTGGCTCTCATCTCTTTAGCTAAAGATTTTGGATGACCTAATGATTTTGCGATATCTTCTTCTTCTCTTCCCTCATTCATTCCAATCGTAAAATGCTCTTCATAATCATATAATATATCTTTTTTATCTTGTTCTGGTATCCCTTTTAATTGTTCATTAAAAACTTTCATAAATTCTCTTTTATTCATATGCTTCACTCCTCTTCAATAATCTATTAACTCCTTTAGTAAATGAAAACCATTCTGTTTTTAGGTCCTTTAAAATGTTTCTTCCTGCTGGACTCAGTTCATAATATTTTCTTGTGGGACCTTCTTGTGACTCTTCTAAATAGGTTGTCACGTACCCTTCTTTTTTCAATCTAGATAACAATGGATAAATTGTTCCTTCACTAATTGTAAAACTGCGTGAGATATTGTTAACTAACTCATATCCATAACAGTCTTTTTGATCTAGTATAGAAAGAACACATAACTCTAATACTCCTTTTTTAAATTGTATATTCATTTTGAACCTCCTCTTAATTACATGAGCATTATAACACATGGTACCTTTCATTGCAAGGTACTATACAATATTTTATTACTTTTTTTTAAATTTTTCATAAATTAGTTATTTTATTAAGTAAAAACAATAAATAAGACGAACAAAAAACTAGAGAAAATATGATTGACTTTTCTCTAGTTTTATTTTTTTACATCTCTTTACGCAAGAATTTATCTATTGTTATTTATTCACATTATGAGTAATTTGATTAGAAACTTTTTCTAAATCACTTAAAATAAACTCTGGTTTAAAATTCAAATTTAATATTTCTTTGCATGAGATAAGTTGATACTGAGTTTTTGTAAATTTACTAAAATCTATATCTTCTATATCAACATCATCTTCTATTTCACATAAGTAGACAAACAATAATTCATGATAATCATCTTCTCCATAATCAAAGAAGTTTTCATTAATTGAAAGCAACTTTGATATTTCAACATGTATATTTAATGCATCGTATACAGCTCTTTTAACTGCGGTTTCTGTAGTCTCTCCAAAATGGACTCTTCCACCTGGTAATGTATGATAATTTAAGTCTTTTGTAAGTAATATTTTATCCTCTTTTTTGATTACAGAAGCCACACGAAAATTAAAACATTTATGATCATGTTTGAAATTAATATCCATACCATTCATCTCCTTAAATTAATTTTATTCACTAATATTATAAAATATCCTTATTAAAATATCCACGAGTGAATTGATTTTTAATTTTATACTCTTCTATTATCTTATCGATAGGTATTTTATTATGCTCATCTATTAGGTCTTTATAAGCATTAATAATCCTAACTGATTCGTCATAATTTTCCTTAGAAAATTGTAATCGAAATCTTTTATATCCATATTTCATAAGTCGTAATACTTCATTCGCTAATATTAAATTTTTACTATTATAAATATGCATATGACATTTTTTATCCATATTAACTAAAAACTTTTCTTTTCTAGAATCGATTAAATAATAATTTTGCTTTTGACATTGTCTCTTACAATTTTCAGTAAATAGACAATACTTAGTTACCATTACCTCTTGATATCCATAAACGATAATTTCTAAATTCAATTTATCATTATATTTTAGTTTTTTATAACTCAAATCATTCATTTCATATGATAAGGTCACATATGAAACTTGTTTTTCTTTTAAATATTTAACCGTTTCTGAATTAGTAACATTTAAATTAAAATTCGTTATAACTTCAGTAGAAGTGTCTTTTGTTAGATATAGAGTACCTAAATCAGACACTACTAATCCTTTACAACTAGTATTAATCATTGGTTTTTCATTAACTCTGTTCTTACCACAATAATATAATTCTCTATTTTCATTTATTTCATCGTATATTTCTTCATTAACAATTATTTTAGTGATACCACAATCATGGGCTGCCTTTACTTGATCCATTTGATGACAATAAACAACTAAATCAGGTTGGCTATTATTATTTTCAACGGTTTCTTTTTGATATTGATAAGGAACATGTTTATCTCTTTTATGTCGTTCTTGTCTTAAAGAAATTAATTGCTCAATCGCAGTTCTCCTTAATTCATTTAAAGCACTAACGACAATAAAGATATCTTCATCTTTATTTATGTTTAAGGAGGTAAAATAAAAGGGGGTATTTCCTAATTTACCTAACTGATTTTTAATTTTATCCTCATTAAATATTTGTTTTTTACTTTTTTGTACAATAAAATTAGATTCTGACACAACTTCAAACCCTAAGTCATCTACTAGTTTCAATTTAGGTTTATCACCTATTTTAAGGGTAACTTCTGCCTTTATCCCAATCCTTTTTAAATCGATATTTCTTGCTTTTTCTTCAAGCATCACATCTTTTGTTTTAAAAACTTTAACGCCTGGTTTTATCTTTTCTTTCACATCTAAAGTAATTAATTCATTTTTATTTGCTTCAATAATTGCCTTTCCATTCCTAAACACTTTAGAAATCGTTAATCCTTGATCCGTCCCTTCAAAATAAATTCCATCTTGAACATGAATTTTTTTAAAACATCTGATAGAAACTTGATGTTTTTTTGATGACTCAACAACGCCACATAAAACACCCATGTTATTATTTTTCTCAGTATTAATGAACGCATTTCCATTTTCATTAAATAGAAATCCCTTTGTAAATTGACGATTAAAAATTTGTTTTAACTGTTCTAAATCAGCTGTTGTTATATTAATCTTCTTCTTTTGATAATATTGATCAATTGCTTTTCGATAAATTGAAACCACTACCGCTACATATTCTGGGCTCTTCATTCTTCCTTCAATCTTTAAGGAAGAAACCCCTGACTCAATAATTTCATCAAGGTGATTAATCGTATTTAAATCCTTCGGACTGATTAGAAATTTATTTTTATCAATAACCTTATCTTCTAATGCTAAATCATATAACTTTCGACAAGGTTGAGCACACCTACCTCGGTTTCCACTTCTTCCACCAATTAAGCTACTCATTAAACATTGTCCTGAATAACTGACACATAAAGCACCATGTATAAATATTTCTGTCTCTATCGACACTTTTTCATTAATTTTTTTTACTTCTTCTAAGGAGTTTTCTCTAGCCAAAACGACCCGTTTAACCCCTTCTTCTTCAAGTAATTTAGCGCCTTCAGCATTATGAATGGTCATTTGTGTACTACCATGAATTTCTAAATCAGGATAATATTCTCTAATAACACGCATTAATCCTAAATCTTGTACAATAAGTGCATCTACATCATGATGATATAAAAAATCAACATAATCCATAACTTCTTGAAATTCATGATCATAAATTAAGGTGTTAACCGTAATATATACCAAAACATCATACAAATGTGCTAATTTAATTGCCTCAATCATTTCTTCTTTACTAAAGTTTTTAGCGTATGCTCTTGCCCCAAACTGACCGCCACCTAAATAGACTGCATCAGCGCCACTTGAGATAGCTGCTTTTAAAGCAGCTATGGAACCTGCAGGAGCAAGTAATTCAACTTTTTTCATATTATCCAATATCGATTCCTAAGAATGATTTTACAAGTATACCAATACCAAAGGATAGTAAAGCAACGCCTAAACTTATAGAAACCATTTCAAAGAACCGTTTCTTGAAAGAAAAATCTTTAGCAACTGAAATATAATAATTAAATACAAAAATGATTAAGATAACGATAACAATTGTGGATAATAAACTAGCATAAACATTAGTTAGAAGTAAATATGGTAATATCATAAACGCTACGGCAAATACATATGCAACACCTGTATATAATGCTGATTTTAATGCAAATCCATGACTAGATTCTTGCTTTGTAGATAAATATTCACTACTCGCCATTGACAAAGAAGCCGCAATTCCTGTAATCAAACCAGCTAACGCGACATATCTAGGATTAGCAAAAGCAAATGATAGCCCTGCTAAAGTCCCTGTTAATTCAACTAAAGCATCATTAAGTCCTAATACGATAGACCCTACATATTTTAGTTTCTCTTCATCTAATGCATCGATGAGTTCTTTTTCATGTTCTTCTTCATCATCAATTAATTGTTGAATGCCCGAAATTTTATCTTTTAGTTCATTGTAAACTTCTTGTGTTTCTACTTCACCACGTTCCATTAATTTAATCCCAAAAGTTAAACCAAATATACGAGCAATAAAAAAGAAGAAAAACACTTTAAATCGATTTGGTTTGACTTTAGTTTTTGTATATTGTTCCCAAAAATGATAGTGATTTAATTCGTCTTCTGCAATATTATTTAATATTTCTTTATTATGGTCTGATTTTTGGTTTCTAGCTAATTTTTTATAAATAATATAATCCGTAATTTCACCTTTTTGTAGGAACAACATTTTTTGGACAGTATCTTTATCAAACAATAATATCATCTCCTATATATATTTTCTCACATATTTTATCATATAAATCCAATTAAAACAAAATAACTGCCTTTTTTGGGGCAGTTATATTTATACATCAACACCTATTACATTTCTAACTAAATATCCAATTAAAAATGATAATGTAGCTACTCCTAAACTAATACAAAGCATTTCTATAAATCTTTTTTTAAAGGATAGTTCTTTAGCAATCGAAATATAGTAATTAAATAAAAAAATAATCAAAACAACAATACTGATCATTATTCCTAAACACACAAATAATTGTTCAAAAATAAAATAGGGAAAAATCATTAATGATACTGCAATCAAATAAGCCATTCCTGTATAGAACGCTGAAATTATTGCGAATCGTTGGTTCTCTTCATGCTTAGTTGCTAAATATTCACTACTTGCCATTGATAAGGAAGCTGCAATTCCTGCAATTAATCCTGCTTTAGCAACCAGTTGACTACTTGCCAAAGCAAAGGTAAATCCAGCAATAGCACCTGTGAATTCAACTAAAGCATCATTAAGACCTAATACAATAGAACCAATATATTTTAATCGTTCTTCATCAATTTCATTTATATGCATTGTTTCGTGCTCATTTTCATCATTAATAATATCTTCTATCCCACCAATTTCATCATTTATTTCATGATATAATCGTTTGATTTTTCTTTGATTCTTTTCCATTAATCTTACACCAAAAGTTAATCCAAAAAGAACTACAATAAAATAATAAAATAAAACCCTAAATATATTCCCTTTTACATCTACATTAGTATAAGCTTTCCAAAACTCATAATGGGTTAACTCATCATCCGCAATATGGTTAAGCAACTTTTTATTATGTTCATCTTTTTGTAGTGATGCAATCTTACGATAAAAATTATGCTCAGTCATTTCACTTTTTTGAACAATTAACATCTTTTTTATAATAGACTCATTCATCATTTTTTCATTTCATCATCCTTTTTCTATCTACATTAGTTTATTCTTAAAAATAAATTTAGTGTTGCCTAAAAAAAAATAACCACAAATTCATGTAGTTATCGATACAATTTAAACATATTTAAGCGTTTATTATTAATTCCTAAGTATTTATCTGAAAGAAGCGTTGCTCCCATCAAAGTATATAATAATCCTTTGTTATCTATCCCAAAATTAAAATAGATGTTTGGATATTCATTATGTTCATCTATATACAGTATGTCGTCTTTTTTATCTGACATAAGACCATTAAAGTGATATTCCACTGCATTATTTCCTTCTATCATTTGATACTTATATTGTGTTAATAAATGTTTATCCTGTTGTTTTAATGTTTCTATTTTTTTAAATAATCGATGTTCTTGCCAGTTTAGGTTTTTATCAAAAAATAATGAACTATCATAACTACTTGCCATTAAAACTTTCTTACAAAGAATTTGTTTTTTATCTTTCGTAACAACAGTAACCCCATTATTTTCTAGTTTGAACTCATAGACTTCTGTATTTTCATAGATGGGTAGGCCCTTTTTCTTACAATATTTAAATAATTGATTCGTTAATTTTAGAGGATTAACTCTAACACCACTATTATATGATAAGCATTCACATAAAGGAAAAGCAAACTGGTTTGAATCTCCTTTCGTATCACATGAGTCAGTACCTTCATCTTGATTTGAATAATTAAGACTTGGATTTCTAAAAAATTCACATTTATCAGCTAGATTATCTGTCATGTCATCTAATTTATAAATCATTTCTAATGTAAAAGAAAAAGTATCCATTACTTGTACCTCATCAAGATAGGGTATGATTTTTTTGAAATCAGTATCAATTTCTTCAGGTGATGTAGAACCTATCGGAGATTCATTAACAATTTTTCCTCTTTCGATTAATGCTACATTGATATTCTTTTCTTGAAAAATATACGCTGAAAGTGCACCTGATACACCACCTCCAATGATTAAAACATCAACTTCTATATCATGGTCTAACTTAGGAAAATGATTATCTATCCTATCTTTTTTCCATAAATGTTTATGTGCTAATTTAAGCATAAAAAAATTCCCTCCAATATCGTTATTATTTATCTAACGATATTATGGGAATTTATGAATCGTTTTAATTACTTTTCCAATAATTACTAAATAAAAAAGTTAAAGTTCTTTAAAGTCAATACAAAGAACTTTAACCAATCATAACTTTAAATCGTTGATAATAAGTAAGTCATATAAACTAAATAGGTAATAAGACCTAAAAAACCTTGCCATTTTTTTAATTTACCATTTATAATAATAGGAATGACAAATAAAGCAACGATTCCAAACACTAGTGGTAAATCAAGGTATAATGTTTCATTATTAACAAGCAATCCTTTTGACGCGAATAATCCACAGCTCCCTAATACCAAGGTTACATTTAAGATATTCGCCCCTAACACATTCCCTATTGATAAACTTTGTTCTTTTTTAATGACTGAGGTAATCGTTGTAGTTAATTCTGGAAGCGATGTCCCAATAGCCATAATAGTAATACTGATGATTCTTCCTGGAACATGTGTCATTTCCGCTATCGCAACAGCATTTGTAACTAATAATTGAGAACCAATATAAATACCTACTGCAGATATAACTAAAATGACAGTATTAATAATCAGTATTCTACTTTTATTATCTACGGCAACAACATTATTGTTTCTTTCTTTATGTTTTTTGGTAGACATCACATTAACAATCGTATAAACTACCACAAATAATAATTGAATTATTCCTTCATACCAGGTTACAACGCCATCTAAAGCAAAGAGCCATAAGGTAGACAGTGCTAAACCTAGTATAATTGCCTTTTCAATAATATTTTTTCTGTCAGCTTTTCCTGACATAAAAATAGCTGCAATAGAAAGAATGACCGATGTATTAAAAAATGCTGATCCCAAAGCATTTCCTACTGCCATATCAGAGGCCTCAGTTGAACCACTAAATAATGCGGACATAGAGGTGAAAAGTTCAGGTAAAGTGGTAGCTAAACTAACAATTGTCGCTCCAATAATCATTTTAGGAATACCTGAAATTTCCGCTATCTTAACGGCTGCATCAACAAAAAAATCAGCAGATTTAATTAAAATTATCAGACCTAAGACCAGAAATAAAATAATCAATACTATATTCATAGTTTCCTCCTAAGTTTTACAATACAAAAAGACTTCTATCGCATCTAGCAATAAAAGTCTCGCCAATAACTTTCGTTATGATAAAACCAGGTATTTAACCGTTTGTTGATTTTATCTCATAAATTATATGAAGGCTACTCCCTTTTATTTCATAATAATATTGTACTATTTTTTTCAAAAAAGTCAATATATGAAAAATGCAATAGGGTTATAGTTAATACTCTATGCTATTTTATGCGTCACTAGTATATTTTATCATAAAATCTGACTTTTCTATTTTTAAAATATAACTAGCACCAAAATAACTACTGATTCCTAATAGTATTTTTATGAATAAATGGTTTAAAGAGGGGATAAAAATACTCAATAATAAAACACCACTCATCACCCCACAAGATGTCATTATTTTAAATAATAACTGGTATTGTACTTGGATGAATTCTCTATTTAATATAATTATAAAAACAAGCATGAATAATACACTAGCAACAGAACTTAGTGAGGCTCCCACAATGCCCATTTCATCAATCAAAATTAAATTACCACTTGTCTTAATAACAAGTCCTAAAATAATTATGATTGTCAAACGCTTATGATCTTTAGTGATTGCTGAAAAAGTTAAAAATAATGAATAAAGTAAGACAATAATAGCACTTACCTGTAGAACGTAGGTATACTTACCATCATTAAAAAGAAGGACATTTAAATCTTTCAATACAAAAATAAGACCAATCATTGCTGGTAATGATAAATACAAGATAAAGAGGATGAGTTTACTAAAATCCTTTTTTTGAATATGAGGAATAATACTTGATAGTAGAGGAGAAACAAAAAAGATAGCACTTTGAATAATTGGTAATCCTCTATCATAAATTCCCTTTACAACCATAGCTTCTTGTAATGACATGATATGCGTTAATTGTTTCGTAATAGTTAAACTATCGATTAATTGTAAAAATAATAAAAGTGAAGCGCTAATTAGTAGAAATAGACTTCTTTTAATAATCTTAAGTCCTACTTGAAGATTAACATATCTAATATGAATAAGCTTTATATTAAATTTATGTAAAACAATGACTAACGCCATAAAAAGACCAATACTGAAGCCATAAAAACTATATTTAGCTACCTGATAAAGATCTATTATAATCACATTATAATACAAGTATAAAATAAATATTATAAATAAAACACGAAATAATTGTTCACTAATAATTGATATCCCAACTTGATTAATGGTATGAACATTACTATAAAAGTACCCTCTAACAATTGAAATAATTGGTACGATTAATAAAACTGGGATTAATGGGTAAAACAAACTTGAGAGATTTCTATCACCCATAATAAACCCTAAATAAGGATTTAATATAACAATAACAAGTGATAGCAATAGAGAAATACTAAAAATGAAAAAAAGACTTGAACTAATCGTTTTTTCCATCATTTTTTTTTGTGTAATTGTTTCACTAATGGCTAATGGATTAGCAAAACTACTTGTTGCAACAACCAGTGCAAACAAAGGATACATCTGTTGATAAATATAAAATCCTTTATCCCCAGTTAAATTTTGATATGGTATTTTATATACGATAGATAAAATCTTAACAAAAAAGGTGGCGATTGTTACAAACAAAGCACCTTTCATTAATTTTGATTTCATATGATCACCTATTATTTAATATATCAAAAACAGCATGTTTTACACTTTCAACACAAAATTGAGCATGCTTTTTAACTTCTACATCAGCTTCATCCATCACATAACTATTATCTGTGATATTAAACATCGATAGATCATTTTGTGAGTCTCCAATAACAGCAATCTCATTTAATGAGATTTTATTTTTTTCACAAATCTGTTTAATACCATTCCCTTTTGAATTTTCTACATCCGTAATATCAAGGGTATATTTACTTGAAACATAACTAACTAGATGTGGAGGTAAAACTTTATCTAATTGTTTTTTTATTTCTATATTATGATCTTCTTCTGCCCAAATAGAAATTGAGATAAATTGATGTTTATCTAATTCCTTTAAAATATTTTTATTTTCATTATAAGTAATCAGAGATTGTGACTTTTCAAACTCAACGATTAGTGGTATCTTTTCCTCAACTATATAGGCATCTGCTGTTTGAAAAAAGATTACTATATGATACCCTTTTAATGCTTTTAATATTGTTAAGGTATCTTCATTTGATATACTTTTTTCATATACTAATTGATTAAGTTCATCAAAAACAACAGCCCCATTTTGTGATATTCTATATCCCTTTAATTGATACTTATTCATAATCATTTTGATTTCATAATCTAAGCGTCCAGTTGCGATTGATACCGTAAGTCCTTTTTCCTGTGCTGCTTGTAATGCTTTGATATCTTCATCAAGTATTTTGTTAAAATCCTTTAATAAGGTTCCATCAAGGTCACAAAAAATATGTTTTATCATTATTTCAACTCCTAAAACTTGACATCATTGCATTTAATTATACGTTATCTTTTTAGTAATGTAAATAAAAAAATGCCTACAACTGTAGGCATAATTTATTAACCTTCTAAGTATTTACCTATAAATGATGCTGCTGTTTTTGCACTTGTAACATCAATATCATTTATTTCTTTATTATTATCATTTCCAATGACTATAACTGCACCGACACAATCGCCATTACTTAATATAGGTTGAACTGCATATTCATATTGTTCTTTTTTATCTTCTGTAATTTCAATTTCAGCGTTATCTCTTTCAACCTTTGCTGTTCTATTAGTCATAAATTTTTCTAATTGATCACTAATTTTTTTCTGTACATACTTTTTCTTTAAGTTAGCAGTACCAGCAACAATTGAATCTCTATCACATATGATGATATCCTTTTGTATAGCCATATATAACGCATCAGCATATTGTTGTGAAAACTCACTTAAATCTTCAACAGGTGAATATTTTTTTAATATGACATCACCTGCATTATCTACGTAAATTTCAAGTGAATCTCCTTCTCTTATACGCAAGTTTCGGCGAATTTCTTTAGGAATTACAACTCGACCTAAATCATCAATTCTACGAACAACACCTGTAGCTTTCAATATAAAACCTCGCTTTCGTAATTGTCTTGCTAACTATATTTTTTTCTTAATTTTCATAATTATTCATTATTTTACATTATTCGACCATGGATAATTTTAACAAATAACTTCCTAGAAAGTATTAAATAATTATCTTTTAAACGAGGTTTATCAATTATCATTACAATTTGACCATTTAAATATTTAAAATTTATATTGGAAGAAACTTCATTCGCAGCTAAAAATAATTTTTCTCCATTTACATTTGAACTGGCTTTTTCACTAAAACGATACTCTATATTACTCTTAGTATCTAAAATTTTTATTATTCCTAAATCTTGACAACAACTTTTAATAAATGCTAAATTAAGCAAGTTTTGAACAGGTTGTGGATAATCTGAAAACCGATCGATTAATTCATTTTCAAGATCGATTAGATCTTGTTCAGAATTTATTTGTTTTATTTTTTTATACATTTCGATCTTTATTGATTCATTATCAATGTAATCGTATGGAATATACGCGTCTTCTAAGATTCTAATTTCAATTTCATTCTCTTTTACATCAATATTTTCATCGTATACTTCATTCTTGCCTTCAGCTATCGCTTGTTTTAATAGTTTAGTATATAATTCAAAACCAACTGAATCAATAAATCCATATTGTTGCGCACCTAATAGATCTCCTGACCCACGAATCGCTAAATCTTGTTTAGCAATTTTAAATCCTGATCCAAGTTCTGTAAACTCTTTTATCGCCATTAAGCGTTTACTCGCTACTTCACTTAATACTTTTCGCTTCGGATACATCATATATGCATAAGCAATTCTATCACTTCGACCTACACGTCCACGAAGTTGATATAACTGTGAAAGACCTAATCGATCTGCATCTGAAATAATCAAGGTATTTGCATTGGCAATATCAATACCTGTTTCAATAATTGTTGTACAGACTAATACATCAAATTCTTTATTTAAAAAGGCAACCATTGTTTTTTCTAACCGTTCTTTAGACATCTGTCCATGGGCAAAGGTTACCTTCGCATCTGGTATTAATTCTTGAAGTCTACTTGCCTTTCTTTCAATATCTTCCACTCTGTTATATAGGAAAAAAACTTGGCCGTGTCGTGCTAGTTCACGCTCAATAGACTCTTTAATCACTGTATCATTTTCCTCAATAACATAAGTTTGAACCGGATAGCGATTGGCTGGTGGTGTTTCTAATAGAGATAACGACCGTACACCAATTAAAGACATTTGTAAAGTTCTTGGAATTGGTGTTGCGGTTAATGTTAATACATCTACATTAACTTTTAATTCTTTAATTCTTTCTTTATGCTCAACACCAAATCGTTGTTCCTCATCAACAATCAATAAACCTAAATCCTGGAATGTGATATCTTTAGATAATAATCTATGGGTTCCAATTACAATATCTATTTGACCTTTTTTAATCTTTTTAATGATTTCTGTTTGCATTTTTTTACTTACAAAACGATTCAATAATGCAATATTAACTGGAAAGTCACGGAATCTCTCGATAAAATTATCGTAATGTTGCTGGGTTAAAATCGTTGTTGGTGCTAAATAAGCCACTTGTTTATTATCCATAATTGCTTTAAAAGCAGCTCTCATCGCAACCTCAGTCTTGCCATAACCAACATCACCACATAATAACCGATCCATTGGTATACTTTGTTCCATTTCTTTCTTAACTTCTTCAATTGCTTGAAGTTGATCTGGCGTTTCAACATAAATAAAGTTTTCTTCAAATTCCTGTTGTTCTTCTGTATCCTTTGAAAATGCAAACCCAGCTGTTTGCTCACGTAGAGCATATAACTTAATTAATTTATCTGCAATATCTTTGATTTTTGTTTTGACTTTATTTTTCGTTTTAGCCCATTCAGTACCACCAATTTTATGAATTTTTGGCTTCGTACCTTCTTTACCCAAAAACTTTTGAATCAAATCGATATTTTCAACAGGTAAATATAATTTATCTTCACCTTTATAAGCAATTTGTAAAAAGTCTTTATGGACACCATTTGTTTCTAAAGTTTGAATTCCAATATATTGTCCTATCCCATGGGTATGATGAACAACATAATCACCAATTTTTAATTCATCAATATTTTTAATTCGTCTTGCTT